>DATFWO010000382.1:0-2959 GCA_035259205.1 Burkholderiales bacterium
GAGATCGGCAAAGCGGGAGTGCGTGAGAGGACGAGCAGAGCCTTTCGATCTCCAGACTCCCGCTCTCACGCCTGGCGACCGCAGCGGACAGGGGCGGGAGTGAGACCGGGAAATATGCGAAGATCGCCAGGATCCCGGGAGTCTGGCCGGATTCCCGGAATCAGTGGACGTCGCGCACCGGAGAACAAAGCCATCAGCCTCCCGCTCATACCGACCACGATCGTCGGCAGCATGCCCAAGCCGGGCTGGCTCGCGTCGGAATGGTACAGCATCGCGGGCAACTGGAAGCTGTCCGGCGCGGTGCTCGCCGAAGCGCAGGAGGACGCCACGCGGCTGGCGCTGGCCGACCAGGACCGCGCCGGCATCGACATCGTCTGCGACGGCGAGCAGCGCCGTCCAAGCCATCACAGCTACTTCTTGTCGCACCTGGAAGGCGTCGATTTCGCCACCCTGAGGCCCAAATCGATGCGGGGTCGCAAGTCCACCCAGGAAGTTCCGCGCGTAGTCGGGCCGGTCTCGCTGCGCACGCACAACACGCTCGAGGATTATCATTTCCTGCGCCGGCTGACCGGCAAGCCGGTCAAGATGACACTGCCTGGTCCTTCGACCCTGGTAGATGGCGCCTACGACGAGTATTACGGTGACGAGCGCACCCTGGCGTTCGCCTTCGCAGACGCGCTGCGCGAGGAGATATGTGCGCTCGCGGCCGCCGGCTGCGAGATCGTCCAGCTCGACGAACCCGCGATCACGAGATTGCCGGACAAGCTGCACGCGTGGGGTGTGGAAGCCATGGACAGAGCCTTTGAAGGGACGGGCGTGGTGAGCTGCGTCCATGCTTGTTACGGCTACCGGTCCCGGCAGCACGGGGGCAAGGAGTGGAAACATGGCTACGACGAGATATTGCCGGCGCTTGCCCGGGGGAGTATCGCCCAGTACTCGCTGGAATTGGCAGAACCCGGCCTGCCGGCTTCCATACTGCAAATGCTGCCGGGCAAAACGATACAGATCGGCGTGATCGATGTCGGGCGCGAGGACATCGAGACGCCCGAGACGGTCGCCAAGCGGCTGCGTGCAGCGCTCGAGGTATTGCCCGCGGAACGCATCATTGCCGCGCCGGACTGCGGCTGTGTAGCCCTTCCGCGCGAAGTAGCCCGGGCGAAGCTGAGCGCTCTGGTTGCCGGCGCGCGCACCGTTCGCGTCGAGCTCGCCAAATGAGCACGCCAGCGTTTGCCCGATGCAACTTCAAGACGCTGGTCGCCGGCCTCGTGGCCGCGGTCCTCGCTAGCGCAGCAGCCGGTGCGCAGCCGTTCCCGACGAGAAACATCCGGTTTGTCGGCATCGCCACACCGGGAACAACGAGCGATGTGATTGGCCGCGCGGTCGCCGAACCGCTCGCCCGGCAGATCGGGCAGGCTATCGTCGTCGAAAACCGCGCGGGCGGCGGTGGCACGATAGCGGCCGGCGCGGTGGCGCGGGCCGAGCCGGACGGCCACACCCTGCTGCTGACGACTTCCGCGCAGTCCGGAATGTCGTGGCTGTACGCGAATCTGCCCTTCGATCCCGTCAGGGATTTCTCGGGAGTCACCACCCTGGCGGAACTGCCCAACGTGCTGGTCGTTCCGCCGCAGCGTGGCTGGATCACGCTCAAGGATCTCGTGGCCGCCGCCAAGGCCCGGCCCGGCGCCTTGAACTTCGGATCAGGCGGCACGGGCAGCGGCACCCACCTGAGCTCCGAAAAGTTCATGCTCGCTGCGGGCATCTCGGCCAACCACGTGCCGTACAAAGGAACCTCGGAAGGGCTGGTGGAGGTCGTTGCCGGACGTCTCGACTGGTTCTACACCCCCGCGGCTTCAGTGGTATCACTGATCAAAGACGGCAGGCTGAAAGGGCTCGCGGTGAGCTCGAAGTCCAGGATGCCGCAGCTGCCCGATCTCCTCACCGCTGCGGAGGCGGGATGGAGCCAGGCCGAGTACGTGTTCTGGGTCGGGCTGCTGGTGCCCCGCAGGACACCGCGGCCGGCCGTTGATAGATTGAACGAGGAAACGCTCAAGGTGCTCGCTTCGGCCGACGTGCGCGAGCGCTTCCGGCAACTCGGCGCGGAACCGCTGCCGATGAAACCCGCGGCGCTGGATGCGTTCCTCGTCTCCGACACCGAAGCGACCGGCCGCATCGTCAAGGCCGCCAACATCAAGCCGCAGTAGCTCCGGTAATGGGTGATGAGTGATGCGTCCACGAGCCCTCTCATCACGCTTGATTGCGAGGGGCTTCACGCTCGTGGAGATGATGGTTGTCCTCGCGGTCGTCGCGATCCTGGCGCTGATGGCGATCCCGAGCTTTCAGGACCAGATCGTGCGGGACCAGATCAACCAGGCGCTGCCGCTCGCCGACATCGCGAAACCCCCCATTGCCGGCTCGTGGGCGATCGTACAATCCTTTCCTTCCGACAATGCGGCCGCTGGATTGCCCCCGGCCGAAAAGATCGTCAACAATTACATCAGCTCGGTTGCGGTCGAGGACGGTGCCGTGCATATCACGTTCGGCAATCGCGCAAACGGCAACATCAAGGGCAAGATACTCACCTTGCGTCCGGCCGTCATTGAGGATGCGCCCGTCGTGCCGGTAACGTGGGTATGCGGCAATGCCGAAGCGCCCGGCAAGATGACGATAAAAGGGCACAACAGGACGAACATACCGGTGAATTTTCTGCCCTTCATCTGCCGGCCGCGTGCCCAGGGCAAGTAATCAGAGACTAGAACCTATTTCATAACTAGGCGCGCGATGCGTTGTGGCCAGGACGGACCGTATGCGAGGCGCACGACGCAGGCCATATGTCGATATGGTCAAGCCGGGCAACGATGCAGACGACCGTCCTGGCCGCAACCCGAGTGGGACGGGGCGGAGAGCAACGGCCCGTTGCCGTTGCTCAGCGCCCTTGGGCAGGTGGACGAAGCGCAGGCGG
>DATFWO010000383.1:0-2282 GCA_035259205.1 Burkholderiales bacterium
ATAGATTGCGGCGCATGTGGCCGAGCCCGGCGATACCCGGCGAATATAACGCGATCCGCAGCTGGCGCGGCAGGAGCTGTTGCTCGGCTGTTTCTCGTGGGCAGTCATCGAGAGTGAGGACTTGTTCTCGCGTGCTCATAGTTACACTCCGTCTCTGCAGATGTCGGGAACATCTCTCGACCTGCGCTGGGCGGGCAGCCCGCGATCAAGAGGATCGACGCCCCGGACGCGGACCCGACCAGCGTCTGCGCGATCAGCAGGTTGCGACGCACATCGCCGATGCCATGGTGTCGTGCGAATACAACGCGATGCGCTTGGGCGAAGCCATTCCATGCCTGGTCATTTCCAGTTCCGTAGGGTCTAGCCCGCTACCGGGTCTTGGAGGGCGACCCGTTCACGGTCCGCTAATGGCAAATTCACCGTTTCCTAATCATTTGCTGACAACAAAAGCCCCGCTGTTGCGGCGCTGTCGTGAGCGATGAGCCGCATCCTCACGAGTGCTTTTGTCGGCCCACGTCCTTCGGGCGGGAAAGTTACGAACTGAGACTACAAGCGACCGATCTTCTTCAGCGCCGAGGCGGCCATGGTGCGAACCTGAGGGTCGGCGTCGCGCAGGGCCTCCTTCAGCGCGGGCACGGCCGGCTGAGCGTCCGGACCGATGTGGCCCAGCGACTTGACCACGTAGTAGCGGATTTCCGGATCGCGATCTGCGAGCGCTTTGGTCAGGGCAGCGACCGCAGGCGTTGCGTCGCGGCCGATCTTCGCCAGCGTCTTGGCGGCGTGATAACGCACGCCGCGGTCGCTATCCTTGAGCAAGGCGGCCAGGACGGGCACCGCACTTTTCTCGGCGGCGCCAATCTTGGAAAGCGCCTTGACTGCTTGGTGGCGGACCTTGGCGTTGGGATCCTCGAGCGCTTCCCCCAAGGCGGGCACAGCCTCTTTCGCCGCGCCGCCCCGTTCACCGAGCGCTTTGGCCGCCGCCGCGCGAACGCTTTCATCCGGGTCCTTCAGCTTCCCGATCAGGCTCGATACCGACGGACCTTCTCCCCGGTTCGTCACCACGAGGATGATGATCACGACCAGCAATATGCCCAGTCCCGCAGGGACGAGGATCTTCCAACGAAGCTGTGCTTTCACGGTGCGCCTCCTCCGGGGCACGGGCGGGCCAAGTCTAAGTAGGTCGGGCCTTCCAGCCGACGCCGGTCGCGTACGTCGGGCTTTCCGGCCGACAGGGTCAGCCTGGAACGGCTGACCTTTTAGTTCATGGCAGCGAATATTCATGGCAGCGCAACCGCGCGCTACAGGTCGTCGACGTTCACCGGCGTTCCGTCCGCCTTATCCCCAAGCAGGCGGAACAGCCGGCCTCGGATGCCATAACGGATCCCGCGCACCGAGCCGTCGGAAAAGACCGCGTTGAACTGACCCGGATGGGACGAGCCGAAGCGTCGTTGCCCGTTGCCCACCCCAAAAAAGTCGGGGGCCGGTTGGCGATTGGTCCGCCGCACCGTGTCCTGATCCCAGCCGCAGGTGTAGCCTTCGTTGTCGTCGTGCTGGGGTTGGCCCATAAAAGCCAGGTTCAAGCGCTTCTCGCCCACAAGCAGGGTGTTCGACGTGCCGTCCGTGATTTCCGCGATGCGCACCGGCTCGATCTGCCGCACGACGCCGGTCCCTTCCAAGTTGCTCGCCCCGTAGTCGCAGAGGGCATGGGTTAGCTGCCCGCCTGTCAGCGGCGGATTGTAACTGTCCAAAAACGTGACGGTCTGCGGGGGGCGGCGGGACGGGCAGAAAAAAACCTGGTTGGGCGTGGCGATGGCCACGACCGCGCCCGCTCTCCACACGTTCTCGCCCTCGATGTACGGCAGGATTTGAAAGCCCCAGCCGGCCTTCTGCTCCCGGCCGACGAGCGGCTGGCCGTTGACGTAGGTCGGCGGCGTCCAATTGGCCCACCCTCCGCTCGGAAACGTGCGGCGCTGGTCGTGGTGATGGTGAAAGGCCAGTCCGATCTGCTTCAGATTGTTCTGGCACTGGGCGCGTGCGGCGGCCTCGCGCACCTTCTGCACGGCCGGCACCAACAGTCCCATCAACACCCCGATGATGCCGATGACGACCAGAAGTTCGATCAAGGTGAAGCCGCACCTCGGAACGGGGCAGCGGCGAGAAATGCTCGTTTGTCCTGTGATCCGGGCAGCAGCGGATTTTGATGCGAACGCCATCTCATGCTCCTTCATGAAATCTGCTGCAGATATTCTCCCACCCTTCTTAACGTTAGTTGACTCGCCGTG
>DATFWO010000384.1:0-20649 GCA_035259205.1 Burkholderiales bacterium
ATCCCTGAGCAGGCGCGCGGCCACCACCCTCATGAAATAGAAGCCGAGCTTCGGATTCTGGTAATAGAGCTGGAAGATCATCTCGTCGGTCATTTCGTAGAGCTCGCCGTCAGTTTCGCACACGACGGTCTGCGTGCGCCGCTTTTCCGGCGAAAACAGGCCGATCTCGCCGATCAGCGCACCGGCGCTGAGCGTTTCCCCGATTTCCACCATTTTGAGTTGCCCTTGGGACACATAGATGAGCCGATCGGCCGCGTCACCCTTACGGAACAGGACCTCCCCCGCCCTGAACGAACGATGGCGCATGTGCGGCAGGAGCCACTCAGAGACCGGTGTGTCCTGGGTGGCCTGAGCGATGTCCGAGGATAGCTTCCTGATCTCCCACAGCCGGACTGCATTGAGCGGTATCAAGACGCAGCTAATTGCGATCGAGGGCAGCTGCGACCAGACGAGGCCGTATACGACCACCCCATAGATGAGAAGAAAGACATTGCCCACGAGCGAGAGCGTGCGCAGGGGAATCATGCTCCTGACGGCGAAGCTCGCGAGGGTAAGTCCCGTCCCAAGTATCCCCAGCATGGTGCCGGGCGTGAGCCTCCAGTCGAGCGCCGCCAGCCCGCTTCCGAGATCCATCGTCAAGTCCCTCCCTACGCCGGCGCGTACCATCGCACCTTGGTGGCCGTCAATCTACCGGCGGCTGACTGCGCGCAAAAGTGCGAATTCTGCGGGACTTCGGTGATTTTCCCGCATTCCGTGCGATGCGCTCGAATATCTGCTGCGTCGCCGCATCGCTTCGGCCCTGATGCGGGGTGCAGCGCCAGAGGGTACAATGTTACGCTGGATTTCCGGGCCTAACTGCTTCTCATGATTGGCATTCTGCTCATTACGCACGGTACGCTGGGAGAAAGCCTGATCCACTGCGCGAGTCACGTCCTGAACAAGCGGCCCCCGCTTCTGAAGCAGTTGAGCATCAGCGCCCAGGACGATCCCTTTAACCTGCTGCCCCAGGCACAGGCGCTCGTGAGCGAGCTTGACGAGGGCGACGGCGTGCTGATTCTGTCCGACATGTACGGCGGCTCGCCCGCGAACATCGCCGCCAAGCTGCTCGTGCCCGGCAGGATCGAGGGCGTGGCGGGCGTCAATCTCCCGATGCTGATTCGCGTCCTGAACTACCGCGACAGGTCGCTCGGGACCATCGTCACCAAGGCGGTCAGCGGCGGATGCGACGGCGTGGTGCGCATGCCGGTTGTCCTCGTCACCAATGCCGCAACGCGAGGTTGAGATCCTCAACAAGCTTGGGCTGCACGCCCGGGCATCGGCAAAGCTCACCCAGGTCGCCGGCCAGTACAAGAGCAGCGTCTGGGTAAGCCGCAACGGCCGCCGCGTGAACGCCAAGAGCATCATGGGAGTGATGATGCTGGCCGCCCCGCAGGGCGCCATGATCTTGGTCGAGACGGAGGGGCCGGACGAAGACCTGGCCATGCAGGCGGTTACCCAGCTCATTGCCGGCCGCTTCGACGAAAACGAATAGAATCAGTTTCGAGTTTTCGGCTGGGAATTTCGGGTTCGAAAACACCGTACACTGACTCGAAACTGGAAACTCGTAACTCGAAACTCGATTTATGAGCTTCACCCTCCACGGCATCGGCGTCTCCGGCGGCATCGCCATCGGCCGGGCGCATCTGGTATCGCACGCAAAGCTCGAGGCTGCGCACTACGTCGTGCCCGCCCACCAGGTGCCGGAGGAGTGCGTGCGCTTCGATGGGGCGATACGCAGCGTGCGCGAAGAGCTCGAGGAAGTACGCGCCAGCATTCCGACCAGCGCTCCTTCCGAGTTCGTCGCGTTCATAGACCTGCATCTGACGATACTCGACGATTCGACGTTGTCGGTCACGCCACGCAAGATCATTGAAGACGAGCAGTGCAACGCCGAGTGGGCGATCAAGGTGCAATTGGACTCGCTGCTGGCCCGCTTCGACGAGGTCGAGGACGCTTATCTGCGCGAGCGCAAGGCCGACGTCATACAGGTCGTCGAGCGGGTGCTCAAGGCGCTGGCAGGCCAGCCCGGATATATCCCTCCGCCGCCCGACGCCGATAGCGAGGGAAATCTCATACTGGTGGCGCGCGATCTGTCGCCCGCGGACGTAGTGCAGTTCAAGCGGCACCAGTTCGCGAGCTTCATCACCGATCTGGGCGGGGTCACCTCGCACACTGCTGTGGTCGCGCGCAGCCTGAACATTCCTTCGATCGTCGCCCTGCACTCGGCGCGCCAGCTGATCCGCGAGAACGAGCTGCTGATCGTGGACGGCACCCAGGGCGTGGTGATCGTCGATCCCGATCAGCCGGCCCTCGCCGAGTATCACCTGCGTCAACACCAGTTCGAAATCGAGCGCCAGAAGCTGCGGCGGCTGAAGAATACCCGCGCCACCACCGTCGACGGGGTGCACGTCGAGCTGCACGCGAACATCGAGCTGCCCGCCGACGTTGCCGAGGCGAAGGACAACGGCGCAACGGGCATCGGGCTCTTTCGCAGCGAGTTCCTGTTCCTCAATCGCGCAGACCTGCCCGACGAAGACGAGCAGTTCGAGGCCTATCGCAAAGTCGCCGTTGAAATGGACGGCATGCCGGTCACGATCCGCACTTACGACCTCGGGGCGGACAAGTCTTCCACAGAGCCGGGACGCCCGCCGCCCAATCCGGCGCTCGGGCTGCGCGCTATCCGGTTGTGCCTGCTCGAGCCGCGCCGCTTTCTCACCCAGTTGCGCGCCCTGCTGCGCGCTTCGCACTACGGCAGAATCAACGTGCTGATACCGATGCTGGCCGCTTCGGCCGAGCTCGATCAGACGCTCGCATTGATCGACCAGGCGAAGCGGAGCCTCGACGACGAGAGCATACCCTACGATCGCGGGGTCAAGATCGGGGGCATGATCGAGGTGCCGGCGGCGGCACTTGCGCTCGGCATGTTCACGCGCCGACTCGATTTCCTGTCGATCGGCACCAATGATCTCATCCAGTACACGCTGGCGATCGACCGCACCGACGATATGGTCGCCCATCTGTATGATCCGCTGCACCCGGCCGTGCTGAATCTCCTCGCCCACGTCATCAAGACGGCCGAAAAAGCCAAGGTGCCGGTCGCGCTATGCGGTGAAATGGCCGGCGACGTCGCGCTGACGCGGCTGCTCCTCGGCCTCGGACTGCGGCACTACTCGATGCATTCGGCCCATCTGCTCGACGTGAAGCAGCAGATACTGAAGTCGAACCTCGGCGCGCTGAAGCCGCTCGCGCGGAAGATGATGCGTACGACCGATCCGCAGAAGCTGCGCGGGCTGCTCGATCATCTCAACAGCTAGAAAACCGTGAGCGGTAGGCAACGAGCCGCAAGCGGAAGGAGCGTGCTTACGCCTCCCACTCACCGCTTATTGCTCGGGGACTCGCTGGATTTGACAACGCACCCCGGGCCGGGTAACGTTCTCCCCCACTACATACGCGCCGATTTGAATTTCAGCTTGCGGGCGCGCTACAAATCCGGCTAAAGAGAAAACGCCACACAGTTTTTTCCAACCCGGCCCGCGCAAGCTCGCCGGGTTTTTTTATGGACACAGGAATAGCGCCACAATCGGTCGGCGCCGTTACGCCGCAGACGGCGAAATTCACCGGGCCGATCGCCCTGAAGGGCGGCGCGGTCATGGACGGGTACGAGCTGGTCTACGAGACCTACGGGAAGCTCGACGCCGGGCATTCGAATGCCGTGCTGGTGTGCCACGCGCTGAACGCGTCCCACCATGTCGCGGGCTACTACGCGAACGATCCCGGAAACATCGGCTGGTGGGACAACATGATCGGCCCCGGCAAGCCGCTCGACACCAACCGGTTTTTCGTGATCGGCGTCAACAATCTCGGCGGCTGCCACGGCTCGACCGGTCCCATGAGCATCAATCCGGGGACCGGCAAGGCATGGGGCGCGGACTTTCCGGTGGTAACGGTGGAGGACTGGGTGACGACGCAGGCGCAGCTCGCGGATCATCTCGGGATACGCCGCTTCGCGGCAGTGATGGGCGGCAGCCTCGGCGCGATGCAGGCGCTGGCCTGGACCTACAGCCACCCCGACCGGGTGCGCCACGCAGTGGTAGTCGCATGCGCGCCGAATCTTTCCGCGCAGAACATCGCATTCAACGAGGTCGCGCGCCAGGCGATCGTCACCGACCCGGATTTCCACGGGGGACACTACTACGAGCATCAGACACGCCCCACGCGGGGCTTGCGCGTTGCGCGGATGGTCGGACACATCACGTACCTTTCGGACGACGAGATGGCGAGCAAGTTCGGCCGGCAGCTGAAACACGGCAAGCTCAACTACAGTTTCGAGACCGAGTTCGAGATCGAGTCCTACCTGCGGCACCAGGGTGGAAAGTTCTCGGAGTACTTCGATGCCAACACCTATCTGCGTATCACCAAGGCACTCGACTACTATGACCCGGCGTTCGAGCACGGCGGCAACCTGACCCGGGCGCTCGAGCCTGCACGGGCGAATTTTCTGGTGATCTCGTTCACGACTGATTGGCGCTTTTCCCCGCAGCGTTCGCGCGAGATCGTGAAGGCGCTGCTGGACAACCGCCGCAGCGTCACGTACGCGGAGATCGACGCACCGCACGGGCACGACGCGTTCCTGCTCGACGACGAGCGCTACCACCGGGTGGTCAGGGCGTACTTCGACCGCATCGCAAGAGAGCCGGACGCAGTATGAGAAACGGCAACGGCATCCAGAGGGCCGATTTCGCCGCGATCGCCGGGTGGGTGCGCATGGGCTCGAGCGCTCTCGACCTCGGCTGCGGCGACGGGAGCCTGCTCAAGTACCTGCGAGACAGCCGCCGCGTGGCCGGCTACGGCGTGGAAATCGACGACGACCGGGTGCTCGCCTGCGTCAAGAACGGTATCGACGTAATCCAGGGCGACATCGAGCGCGGGCTGTCCGAGTTCGAGGACCGCTCGTTCGACTACGTGATCCTGTCGCAGACGCTGCAGGCGGTGCGGAACAGCGAGCACATCATCCGCGAGATGCTGCGCGTCGGACGCGAGGGCATCGTGACGTTCCCCAACTTCGGCTACTGGAAAAACCGGCTGCAGGTGGCCGCCGGCCGCATGCCGGTATCGGACAACCTGCCTTACGAATGGCACGAAACGCCCAACATCCACTTGTGCACGATAGACGACTTCGAGGGCTTCTGCGCGAGCCGCGGAGTGAAGATCCTCGAGCGCAAGGTCCTGACGCGCAACGAGCCCGTCACCTGGTGGCCGAACCTGCTGGGGGCGCTAGCGGTATATCACTTCGGCAACGGGGCGTGATGAGCGACAGGCGATAGAAAGAACCTACTCGATCTTCAGGCTCAACCCGCCCGAGTCCGATCGCACGATGGCCAAGCGAGCCCCATTCCTCGGTGTGAGCGAAGTTTCCTGCCGGCGGCCCGCCCACGCGATCTTCAGCTCTTCCGATCTGCATTGCTGGTGAGTCCGCGTCTGCCGCGGCGCAAGAGCAAACACAGAGCCGCCCAGCCGGTAATTGACCGCCGCGTTCGAACGGTTGGCTATCGAGAACCTGGTCGCCTGCGCAGCCGGGCGACCGAACATCTGCACCGCATAATAGTGTCCGGGCCGGTCACCGCGCGCGACAGCCGCGCCGGTTTCCGTGACGTCGGGATCGAGCATGTTTCTGCGATGGCCCGGTGATTTTTTCCAGCCCGCGACGAAGCGTTCCGCCAGCTCGCGGGCCGTGAATCCGGTAGAACTGTACTCGTAGGCGATGTTCTCGGAGACGATGCAATAGTCGTAACCGTGCCTGCGCGCCCGGGCGTCTGGAGTGCTACCGTCGGCCTCGTGTCCGAACCGGCCGGTCTTTCCCAGATAGCCCGCAAAATACAGGGCGGGCTCGGTGAGACGGGGGTTGAGGGCTACCTTGCCCCGGCGTTCCTGCGCCCTGAACTCGTTCGTGAGGCGGACGACGAGCCCGGCAACCTCGTCGGGATCCGGCGATCGGTTCTGACCGAGACTCGTTCCGGGGACGAGCGCCGCGGGCAGCGCGAGCGCGAACAGCAGACAGCCGACGGGCGATGAACGACGGGTGATGAGTGCCTCCTCCGTGCGGCTGATTTGCATTGCTTTCTGATTTCAGGTTCGACCGGAAAGGGCCAGCCGGATTCCGAGACAGATAAAAAGCCCGCCCACGCAGCGGCTGAACCACGTTCCGAACGCCAGGCTGTGCATTGCGCCGCGGGTCAGCCGGGCAGCCGACCAGGCGACGAGCAGATTCCAGAGCGTACCGTTCAGGTTGAAGATCGAGCCCAGAAACAGGAGCGCCAGCGCCTTGTTCGGCGCGTCCGCCTCAACGAACTGGGGCAGAAACGCCACGAAGAACAGCGCGACCTTCGGATTCAGGACGTTGGTTAGAAAGCCCTGGAAGAACACCGTGCTTGCCCCGGCGGGCGCAGGCGCAACGACCCCCGCAGCTTTGCGGCCGGAACTCGAATTCCGCATCAGGGAGATCCCCACGTAAACCAGGTAGGCGGCGCCGGCGATTTTCACGACAGCAAAGGCGGTAGCGGAGACGGCCAGTACCGCGGAGAGGCCCAGAGCCGCCGCCGTGATATGCACCAGTGTGCCCGCACCGATTCCGAGGGCAGCTACGGCACCGGCACGCAGGCCCTGGGTCGAGCTGCGCCCGACGATATACAGCGTATCCGGCCCAGGTGTGATGTTCAGAAGCAGGCCGGAGACCACGAATAACAGCAGGTCGTGCGTACCAAGCATCAGTTGGCCCACAGCCTCCGGCTGTCTCTCATCCGGCGCCCTCCTTGCCTGCCGAGCCGATCGACAGGTCGGCAAGTCCGGAGTGGATCATGAACCAGAAGAGAATCACGCCGGGCAATGCGACCAGCGTGGTCAGCACGTAGAAGTTCACATAACCGATGGCGTCGATCAGCGCTCCCACGGTCGTGCCGGTGAGGAGCCGACCGGCAATGCTCGCCAGGGCTGAAAGCAGTGCGTACTGGGTCGCGGTGAACCGCAGGTTGCACAACGCCGAAAGGTAGCCGACCACCGTTACGCCGCCGATTCCGCTGGCGAAATTCTCGAAACCGACCGCTGCGGCCATGCCGATATTGGTATGGCCGGCCGCTGCCAGCGCGGCGAAGCTCAGATTCGACACCGCCATCAGGATCAGGCTGACCAGGACGGCGCGTTTCATTCCCAGTCGCGCATAGAGGATTCCGCCGAAAAAAATGCCGATCAGCAAGGCAGCGAAGCCCACGCCAACGTCGTAGAAAGCCACCTCGTCGTTGCTGAAGCCGAGGTCCTGGAACAACAGCCGTAGCGTGAGGTTGGCAAGGGTATCGCCAATCTTGTGGATCAACACGAACAGCAGCACGACGAGCGCTCCCTGGCGTCGGAGGAATTCGGTCAGCGGGCTGAAATAGGCGACAATCGCTTCAACGACGCCATGCGCCCTGGCGGGCTCGCGGTGCCGGACCGGCTCGCCCATGAGCGCGCCGACCAGCATCGCCGGAAGCGCGAAGGCCGCGCACGCCAGGTAAGCGGCGGTCCAGCCCGCGCGCGCGGCGAGGACCAAAGCGAGGCCGCCGGCCGCGGCGGCACCGATCCGCCAACCATACTGAGACATGCCGGAGCCGACTCCGAGCTGGCGCGGTTCGAGCAGCTCGATGCGATAGGCGTCGATGATGATGTCGAATGTGGCGCCGGCCACGCCCATGGCGATCGCGGCGATCGCCACGACATAGAGCGAGTCGCTCGGGTCGGCGATACCGAGAAACGCGACGGCAGCCATGACCAGCACGCCCACCAGCCATAGCCAGCTGCGCCGCTGCCCGAACCTTCCGATCACCGGCAGCCGGACGTTGTCGACGATCGGCGCCCAGAGAAACTTGAAGTTGTAGGCGAGAAAGGTGAGCGCAAAAGCGGTCACCGCGCTCTTATTGACGCCGTGCTGGGCAAGGCGCGTGGTGAGAGTCGCGCCGATCATGGCGAAGGTGAAGCCGGAGGAGATGCCCAGGAACAGGGCGGCGAGCGGCGCGGACTCGAAATACGGGCTGAGACCCTCCGGCAGCGTGCTGCGCAGGCCGCTAAGCCAGCGGGTAGTCATAGTTGATCGTCAGGGGCGCATGGTCCGAGAACCGCTCCTTCTTGTAGATTGCGACCCTTTTCGCGGTCCTTGCGAATCTCGGAGTACCGATCTGGTAGTCGATGCGCCATCCCACGTTCTTCGCCCACGCCCGCCCTCGATTCGACCACCACGTATACTGCTCCGCGCGGACGTCTACCAGCCGGAAAACGTCTACCCATGCGAGCTCGTCGAACACGCGGGTGAGCCATTCCCGCTCCTCAGGCAGGAACCCGGAGTTCTTCCGGTTGCCGCGCCAGTTCTTGAGATCGATCTCCTTATGCGCAATGTTCCAGTCCCCGCACAGTACGATTTCCCGCCCGCATGCGGCGAGCTCTCGCAGGTGAGGAAAAAAGTAGTCCATGAACTTGAATTTGATCGCCTGACGCTCCGGACCGCTCGAACCCGAAGGCAGGTATACGGAGATCACGGTCAGCGGACCAAAATCGGCCCGCAAGTAGCGTCCTTCACGGTCGATGTCGCGATTGCCGAGTCCCATTTCGACCCGGTCGGGCTCGCGCCGGCAGTACAGGCCGACTCCGCTATAGCCTTTCTTCTCGGCGCAATGGAACAGTCCCCGATAGCCCCTGGGCCCGCGCATTTCCGGGGTAATGTCACCGACATGCGCCTTGAGCTCCTGCACGCAGACCACGTCGGCGCGCTGGCGGGGCATCCAGTCGAAGAAGCCCTTGCGGGCCGCCGACCTGATGCCATTCAGGTTCAGGGTTATAATTTTCATCGCGATGTTCGTAGCGACAGCCCCGGGTTCATCCGAACCGGAAGCACGGGAGTGCGCCGGGGCGCGTGCCCGATTCCGCCGCAGCGGGAACTGAAATGGCGTCCGATTTCCGCCAGGAGTTCATTCGCTTCACCATAGACCGCAACGTGCTGCGCTTTGGCGAATTCAAAACCAAGGCCGGCCGCTTGTCTCCGTATTTTTTCGATGCGGGGCTGTTCCATGACGGCGCATCGCTGAAACAGCTCGCCCAATTCTACGCGAAAGCGATTCTCGAGAACGGCATCCGGTTCGACGTGCTGTTCGGACCTGCCTACAAGGGCATACCGCTGGTCGCCGCCGTTGCCATCGCACTTGCGGAGGCCGGCCACAATACCGGCTACGCTTTCAATCGAAAAGAGGTAAAAGATCACGGCGAAGGCGGCACCGTGATCGGGGCCAGGCTCGCCGGGCGGGTCTTGATAGTGGACGACGTCATATCCGCGGGGACTTCGGTGCGCGAATCTGTCAACCTGATCCGGGCCTCGAACGCTATACCCTGCGGGGTCGTGATCGCGCTCGACCGGATGGAGCGCGGATCGGACCGATTGTCTGCGGTGCAGGAAGTGGAACGCGGCTATAATATTCCCGTGATCAGCATCGCGAAGCTGGACGACCTGGTGAGCTATCTCGAGATGGACGCCGGGCCGGTTTCGCGTCTGGAGGCGATCAGGAAGTATCGTGAACAACATGGAGTCCAAGCTCATGACTAGCCCCATGCGCTCCTGTGTTGCTGTGGCGCTTGCCCTGGCCGTGGCTGGCGCGTACGCCGCATCCGCGCCCGAGCAGTCCAAGAGCACGAGGATCGTTTGCTGGAAGGACAAGTCCGGCAAGGTGGTCGGATGCGGCGACAAGGTTCCGCCGGAGTATCAGGAGAGCGCGACCAAGGAGATGGACCGGCGCGGCGTGACGCGGGCCACCACCGAATCTTCCGAGGACGCGGCCAAGCGCCGGACGCAGGAGCAGGAGACCGCAAAGCAGAGGGCGGAAGACCAGAAGCGCGTGGCCGAGCAGAAGCGCCAGGACACGGCGCTGCTCAGCACTTTCTCCAGCGAGGGAGAAATCGACCAGAAGCGCGATCGCGACCTCCAGCAGAGCGACATCCTGTTGGGCCAGATGAAGGTATCGCTCAAGAACGCGACCGATCGCTACAACGAGGTCAAGGTGCGCACCGACGCCGCAGCCAAGGATAAGAAGGGCGTGCCGGACGCGCTCAAGGAAGAGCTCAGCAAGGCCGACTCCGACAGGCAGCGGCTGGAGCAGAGCGTCGCCTCCAAGGAAAAGGAAAAGGAAGAGATCAAGGCACGCTACGCCGAACAGAAGAAACGCTGGCTGGAGTTGAGAGGCGAAAGCCAGGCCGGTAAGGCAGCGCCGTCTTCCGCGTCGAGCGGCAAGTAACCACAGGCTCGAGACCGGAACAGCAGGAAACGGCGCCTTTCGGCGCCGTTTTTCTTGACCGCTCGCTGCGTCCGAACTGCGGTTCCACTTCTAATCCCTGTCTCTGGCCCCAGTCTCAGGTCGCAGAGAGCTTGCGCTTGAGAATATCGTTGACCTGCTGCGGGTTCGCCTTGCCCTTCGTCGCCTTCATCACCTGCCCGACCAGCGAGTTGAACGCCCTGTCCTTGCCCGCCCGGTAGTCCTCCACCTGTTTTGCGTTCCCCGCGATCACCTGGTCGCAGATCTTCTCCAGTTCCCCGCTGTCGGAAATTTGCTTCAATCCGCGCTTCTCGATGATCGCGTCGACACCACCCTCGCCCGCCCACATTGCGTCAAACACTTCTCTTGCCAGCTTGTTTGAAAGCGTGCCATCGAGGACGCGCTCGCTGAGTCGTGCGAGACTCTCTGGTGAAACCTTGACCTCGGAAAAGTCAAGATCCGCTGCGTTTACGGTCGAACTTAGAGGGCCTATGGTCCAGTTGGCGATCTGCTTGGGAGCGCCGGGAAACGATTTGAGGTCCGACGCCGACACCGATCGCTCGTAGTAGTCGGCTATTTCCCGACTGGAGGTAAGCAGCGATGCATCGTAAGGCGTCAATGAAAGCCGCTGTTCGTACCGCTTGCGCCTCTCCGCCGGAAGCTCGGGCATCGAAGCCCTGATTTGATCGATCCACTGCTCGGAGACCTGCAGCGGCCGCAAGTCCGGATCCGGAAAGTACCGATAGTCGTGCGCGTCTTCCTTGGTGCGCATCGCACGGGTCTCCCCGGTGGCAGGGTCGAAGAGGACGGTCGCTTGCTCTATTCTGCCTCCGCTTTCCAGCGTGTCGATCTGCCACCGCGTTTCATACTCGATTGCCTGCTGCAGGAAGCGGAAGGAATTGAGGTTCTTGATCTCGCGGCGGGTGCCGAGCTTGTCCGCCCCCTCGTGACGCACCGAGACATTGGCATCGCAGCGGAACGATCCCTCCTGCATGTTGCCGTCGCAGATGTCGATCCAGCGCACGAGCGAGTGGAGCATCCTGGCATAGGCGACGGCTTCCTCCGCGCTCCTCATGTCGGGCTCGGATACGATCTCCAGCAGCGGCGTGCCGGCGCGATTCAGATCGATGCCGCTGAAGTCGTGCAAGCCCTCGTGCAGGGACTTCCCCGCGTCCTCCTCGAGGTGCGCGCGGGTCAGCCGGACCGTCTTCTCCCTGCCGCCGACAAAAATCGTCACGGCGCCGCCGACGACGATCGGAGTTTCGTACTGGCTGATCTGGTAGCCCTTCGGGAGGTCCGGGTAGAAATAGTTCTTGCGGGCAAATATGGAACGCCGGTTGATATTCTGCGCGCTGTTGCCGCTTACGGCGAGGCCGAAGCGGACCGCCTTCTCGACCGCCGCGCGGTTCGCCACCGGCAGCACGCCGGGCAGCGCGATATCCACGCCGCATGCCTGTGCGTTGGGCGCGGCGCCGAACGCTGTCGACGCGCCCGAGAACATTTTCGAGCGCGTATTGAGCTGCACGTGGGTCTCGAGACCGATGACGACTTCCCACTTCACAGCGCTTCACTCCATGAAGAATGGTGAACGGGGAAACTGGTAACGGTACAAAACGACCTGGGCATCGCTCGAGCCATTCGCTGTTTACTGTTCACCGTTTACCACTCACTGGATACCGGGAGGCATCCGCATGTGCCAATCCGTGACCTGCTGGTACTGGTGCGCGGCATTGAGCATGCGCGCCTCTGCAAAATAGTTGCCGACGATCTGCAAGCCCACGGGCAGGCCATGCGGGTCGAAGCCGCAGGGGATGGACATGCCGGGTAGCCCCGCGAGATTGGCCGGGGTCGTGTAGATATCTTCGAGATACATCTGCACGGGATCGTGGGTCTTCGCGCCGAGCTTGAATGCCGTCGTAGGGCTCGTCGGCCCCAGGATCAGGTCGCACTGCCCGAAGGCGGCGGCAAAGTCCTGCGCAATGAGCCGGCGCAGCTTCTGCGCCTGGATGTAGTAGGCATCGTAGTAACCGTGCGATAGCACGTAGGTGCCGACCAGGATGCGGCGCTTCACCTCGGCCCCGAATCCCTGCCCGCGCGTTTTCTTATACATGTCGGTGAGATCCCCGTACTCTTGCGCCCGGTAGCCGTAGCGCACGCCGTCGTAGCGCGCAAGATTGCTCGAGGCTTCCGCCGGCGCCAGCACGTAATAGACCGGCACTGCAAGCTTCATGTTGGGCAACGCCACATCTACCGGCTCGCAGCCGAGCCCTTTGAATTCCGCGATCGCCGCCTCGATCGCCTTGATCACCTCCGGCCCCGCGCCTGCAGCAAAAAACTCCTTCGGCAGCCCCACTTTCAGGCCCTTCAGCGGCCTGCCCAGATCGCGCGTGTAGTCTTCGCGCTTGCGCTCGAGCGATGTCGAATCCCGCGGGTCGAAGCCCGCCATCACGTTAAGCAGGAACGCCACATCCTCCGCGGTCCGCGCCATTGGCCCGCCCTGATCGAGACTGGAAGCAAACGCGATCATGCCGTAACGGGAAACAATTCCATAAGTCGGCTTGAGCCCGCAGATACCGCTGAACGCCGCGGGCTGCCGGATCGAGCCGCCGGTATCGGTTCCCGTTGCAGCCGGGGCGAGCCGCGCGGCGACGGCCGCGGCCGAGCCGCCCGAGCTTCCTCCCGGCACCGTCGTGAGGTCCCAGGGATTCCGCACCGCGCCGTACCAGGAAGTCTCGCACGACGAACCCATCGCGAATTCGTCCATGTTGGTCTTGCCCAGAATGACAGCGCCCGCCGCGTTGAAACGCTCGACTACGTGAGCGTCGTAGGGCGCAACGAAGTTGGACAGCATTTTCGAGCCGCACGTGGTCAGCCAACCTTGGGCGCAGAAAATGTCCTTATGTGCAACAGGGATACCCGTAAGGGGTTGCCCGCTTCCCGCGGCCAGCTTCACGTCCGCCGCCTGCGCCTGTTCCAGGCTGCGCGCGCTCGACGCCTCATCGTGCCCGATAAAGCATCGATACTTCTCGTTTAACGTACTGATTCGTTTTAGGAAATGCCGGGTGAGCTCGACGCTGGAAAAATTCCGGGCAGCGAGTTCCGCGGCGAGCTGCTTGATCGTGGCGTGATGCACTGAGCTCGGGATTAAGGAGAGGTGATTCGGAAGCGCGTAAGCATTTAACTGCCCGCCGCAAGTCCCAAGTCTCTGGTCTCCGATCCCGGTTACTCGATAACCTTGGGAACCAAGTAGAGGTCGTTTTCGACTTGCGGGGCGATCGAGAGGAACAGCGCATGCTGATCGCGCTCCGTAACTTCGTCCCCTCTCAAAGGTTGCCCCGCGCCTTCGCCTTCGAAGTGGAGCGCGTGGGACATCGGTTCAACGCCGCGGGTGTCGACTGCTTGCATCTGCTCGATGAGGGCGAAGACCTTGGTGAGCTGAGCCAGCACTGCATGCGCTTCGTCTTCGTCCACCTCTATTCGCGCCAGCTGTGCGATGCGCTTCACGTCGTCGAGCGTCAGTGCCATCGTTTCCCGGGAAATCGCTTAAAAATCGAAGCTGCATAGGGTATCATAACCGTTTGACGCGAAGCACCAAATCCTCTGGGCGAAACGCCGCATGTTCGGTTTCCTTAGCACCTATTTCAACGACGATATCGCGATCGACCTCGGCACCGCCAACACGCTGATTTACGTGCGTGGCAAGGGAGTCGTACTCGACGAACCGTCGGTGGTCGCTATTCGGCAGGAAGGCGGTCCCAACGGCAAGAAAGTGATCCAGGAAGTCGGCATCGCGGCAAAGCAGATGCTCGGGCGCACGCCCGGCAACATCACCGCGATCCGGCCGATGAAGGACGGCGTCATAGCCGATTTCACGGTGACCGAGCAGATGCTCAAGCACTTCATCAAGAAGGTGCACAATTCGCGCATCTTCAAGCCGAGCCCGCGCATGATCATCTGTGTCCCTTGCGGCTCCACCCAGGTCGAACGGCGCGCCATTCGCGAATCGGCGATCGGCGCAGGCGCGAGCAGCGTTTTTCTCATCGAGGAACCGATGGCGGCTGCGATCGGGGCCGACCTCCCGGTGGGCGAAGCCACCGGCTCCATGGTGGTGGACATCGGCGGCGGCACCACCGAGGTCGGCGTCATCTCGCTCGGCGGCCTGGTCTACAAGGGCTCGGTGCGCATCGGCGGCGACAAGTTCGACGAGGCGATCATCAACTATATCCGCCGTAACTACGGCATGCTGATCGGCGAAACCACCGCGGAGCAGATCAAGAAGGAAATCGGGTCGGCCTTCCCGGGATCGGAAGTGCGCGAGAAGGAGGTGAAAGGCCGCAACCTCGCCGAGGGCATCCCGCGCAGCTTCACGATTTCGTCCAACGAGATACTCGAAGCGCTTACGGAGCCGCTCAATCAGATCGTATCCGCCGTGAAGTCCGCGCTGGAGCAAACGCCGCCGGAGCTGGCCGCCGATATCGCGGAAAAAGGCATGGTGCTGACCGGCGGGGGCGCGTTGTTGCGCGACATCGACCGCCTGCTGATGGAGGAGACGGGGCTGCCGGTAGTGATCGCGGAGGATCCGCTCACCTCGGTCGTGCGCGGCTCGGGCATGGCGCTGGAGAAGATCGAGCGGCTCGGCAGTATCTTTACCTACGATTGACGTTCGAGTGTGAGCGCAAGTTGCGCACTGCGGAGTTCTGAGCCGGTAACGGCGGCGGCCCGCTCGGCTCACCGCACATCACTCACCGCTCATCACCGCTGATGGAGCACTCGCCTCCTCCTTTCTTCAAGACCGGCCCCACACCGCTTGCCCGCCTACTGATATTTTCCGCGTTGTCCGTGGCCCTGCTCGTCGCGGATTCGCTGCTCGGCTACCTTGCCCCGCTGCGCTATGCCGCGGCGGTGTTGATCTACCCGCTGCAGCGGATAGCCGCCGCGCCGGCCGAGATCGCCCGCAGAATCGGCGAGTTCTTCGTCACGAGCTCGTCGCTGCGTGCGGAGAACGCGCGGCTTTCCGCTGAAAATCTCGCCAACAGCGCGCAACAGGGGCAGTTGAAGGCCCTGCAGGCGGAGAACGCGCAGTTGCGCGAGCTGATCGGCGCCCGCGCGCGCATGAACGTCAAGGTGCTCGCCGCAGACATCCTGTATGCTGCGCGCGATCCCTTCAGCCGGAAGATTGTCGTCGACAAGGGCCAGCAGAACGGCGTACAGGCCGGCCAGGCGGTGGTGGACGATCGCGGCGTGGTGGGACAGGTAACGCGGGTCTATCCGTGGCTCGCAGAGGTGACGCTCATCACCGACAAGGGCCAGTTCGTGCCGGTACAGAACCTGCGCAACGGACTGCGCGCGGTCCTCGCCGGCACCGGCAACGATGGCAGCCTCGAGCTGCGCTTCATCCCTCTCAATGCAGACTTCCAGAGCGGCGATCGGCTCGCCACCTCCGGCATCGACGGCGTCTATCCCCCGGGACTGCCGGTTGCGGAAGTCTCGAATGTCGAGCGCAATGCCGCTCAACTGTTCGCGCGCATCACGTGCACCCCGCTCGCGGGCGTGGCGCGCCACAACCAGCTGCTGGTCGTCGTCGGGCAACCCGACGTGCCGCCGCGGCCGGCCGAGGACGTCAAGTCGCCCCGGCCCAGGAAATCGAGGAAGGGCTGATGGCCGACTTGCGGATTACGCCCCAGGAAATCCTCCTGCCGGTGAAGCCTGCCTTCATCGCAATCACCCTGGTCGCTGCCTTGTTGATGAACCTCCTGCCCTGGTCGGGCTACGGCCTGTGGATAAAGCCCGACTTCGTCGCGCTCGTCGTCCTGTACTGGTGCATCGAGCAGCCGCGCAAGATCGGCTTCCTCGCCGCGTGGCTGCTCGGGCTCATCATGGACGTCGCGGACGGCACGCTGTTCGGCCAGCACGCCCTGGCATACACTATCCTCGCCTATGCCGGCATCGTGTTGAACCGGCGCGTGCGCATGTTCTCGATCACTCCGCAAGTGTTGCACGTCATCCCGCTTCTGCTGCTGAACGATCTCATCGTGCTCGCGATCCGCGCGCTCGGGGGGGCCGGCTTTCCCGGTTTGCAATATTTCATCGGCAGCTTCGTCGGCGGCGCCCTGTGGCCTCTGATCAGCGCATCGTTCAAGCTGCCGCAGCGGCCAAAACCGGATCCCGATCATGCCTGAGCTTTCCATCAATCCCGGCATCGAGCTCAGGAACGCCCAGCTCGAGCTGCATCACTTCCGGGTCCGTCTCGCGATCGCGTTCGCGCTCGTGCTCGTCGTCTTCTCGCTCCTCGCCACACGCTTCTTCTATCTCCAGGTCGTACGGCACGAGCAACTACACACGCTCGCCGAGGCAAACCGCATCTCCATCGTTCCGGTCGTACCCAATCGGGGAATCATCGTCGATCGCAACGGCGTCGTGCTGGCCCACAACTACTCCGCGTACACGCTCGAGATCCAACCGGGCAGGGTGGAGAACCTCGAGCGCACGATCGACGAGCTTGCGGCCGTCGTGGAGATCGGTCTGCGGGACCGGCGACGTTTCAAGAGGCTGCTCGAAGAAAACAAGGGCATAGGCAGTCTTCCCATCCGCACGCGGCTCACCGACGAGGAGATCGCGCGCTTTGCGGCCAACCGCTACCGGTTTCCCGGCGTCGAAATCAACGCGCGCCTGTTCCGGCAGTACCCGCAAGGCGAGTTGTTCTCGCACGTGGTGGGCCATATCGGCCGCATCAATCAGCGCGAGCTCGATCAGCTGGACGCAGACGGTCTGCTTCCCAATTACCGCGGCACCGACTACATGGGCAAGACGGGTCTCGAGCAAAGCTACGAGCGGTTCCTGCACGGCACGACGGGAGTCGAGGAGGTCGAGGTCGACTCCGGCGGCCGAGCGGTGCGCACGCTGTCGCGCACGCCGCCGGTGTCCGGCAACAATCTCGTGCTGAAACTCGACGCGCGCCTCCAGGAAGTCGCCTACCACGCCTTCGGCGACTACCGCGGAGCGCTGGTTGCAATAGAGCCGGCTACGGGGGGAGTGCTTGCGTTCGTGAGCAAGCCGGGTTTCGACCCCAATCTCTTCGTCGACGGCATCGATCCACAGAACTGGAGCGAGCTCAACACCTCGTCCGAGCGGCCGCTGCTCAACCGCGCGTTGTCGGGCACGTACCCCCCGGGCTCCACTTTCAAGCCGTTCATGGCGCTCGCCGCTCTGACCTCCGGTAAACGCACGCCCCAGCAGGTGATCAGCGATCCGGGGTTTTTCAACTTCGGCGGCCACGTTTTCCGCGACGACAAGGTCGGCGGCCACGGCGTAGTCGACATGTACAGGTCGATCGTCGTTTCCTGCGATACCTACTACTACGTGCTCGCCAACGACCTGGGCATAGACGGAATATCGCGCTTCATGGGGATGCTGGGACTCGGCAGTCGCACCGGCATCGACATGACCGGCGAAGTGACCGGAGTGCTGCCGTCACAGGAATGGAAGCGTCAGCGCTTCAAGCGCCCCGAGCAGCAGAAATGGTACGCAGGCGAAACGATCAGCGTCGGCATCGGGCAGGGCTACAACGCGTACACGCCGTTGCAGCTCGCCGGAGCGATCGCAACCGTCGCCAACAACGGCGTGATGTTCCGGCCGCACATCGTGAACTACGTGGAAGACATCCGGACCCGCGAGCGCAGCGCGGTCGAGCCCAATCCGCTGCGCACGCTCGATCTCAAGCCCGAGCACGTTGCCGTCATCAAGCAGGCGCTGATCGGCGTGAACAAGGAAGGAACGGGGGCGCGCGCCTTTACTGGCGCCGGCTACGTGAGTGCGGGCAAGACCGGCACGGCGCAGGTCGTCGCGTTGAAGCAGGGTGAGAAGTACGTGGAAAACCGGGTGCAGGAGCGTTACCGCGACCACGCCCTGTTCATAGCGTACGCGCCGGCGGATGACCCGAAGATCGCGCTGGCGGTAGTCGTCGAGAACTCCGGCTTCGGCGCTCGCTATGCCGCGCCGATTGCGCGCCAGGTGTTCGATTACTACCTGCTGGGCAAAGCGCCCGAACCGGCCAAGCGCGACAAGGGCGAGGACGATGACTCCCGCGATTAGGCGATTCGGGGACTATCTGACGCGGCACGTCGACGGCATATTGCTGGGAATGGTGCTGCTCTTGATGTCGGTCGGGCTGGTCGTGTTGTTCAGCGCCTCGAACGCCAGCCTGGCGCGCGTCACGACCCAATTCATGAACGTGCTGGTCGCCTTGGGCGTCATGTGGGTGTTCGCCAATATTCCACCGCAACACCTGCGCCGGCTCGCTCTTCCGCTCTATCTATTTGGCGTACTGCTGCTCGTAGGCGTGGACCGCTTCGGCGAGATCGCGCATGGTGCCCGGCGCTGGCTCGACATCGGGATTACGCGCATCCAGCCCTCGGAGCTGATGAAGATCGCGGTACCGCTGGCGCTCGCGTGGTATTTCGACCGTTACGAGACTGGCCTGAGGCTCGGCAACTACATGGTAGCGGTGGTGATGCTGGTCCTGCCGGTAGCGCTGATCGTGCGCCAGCCCGACCTCGGAACGGCGCTCCTCATCAGCGCCTCGGGCTTCTTCGTGCTGTTTCTCGCCGGCCTTTCCTGGCGCATCATCGCGGGCGCTGGAATCCTGGCTGTCGCGGCCCTGCCGTTCGTGTGGTCCGTGCTGCATGACTACCAACGGCAACGTCTGCTCACGCTGCTCGACCCGTCGCAGGATCCGCTGGGCGCCGGCTACCACACCATCCAGTCCACGATCGCCGTCGGCTCCGGCGGCTTGCTCGGGAAGGGGTGGTTGAACGGCACCCAGACCCATCTCGACTTCATACCGGAGCGCACCACCGACTTCATCTTCGCGGTGTACTCCGAGGAATTCGGCCTGTTCGGAAACCTCGTGCTGCTGCTGCTGTTCCTCTTTCTGATTTCCCGCGGCATGGTCATCACGGCGAACGCGCCTACGCTCTTCGCGCGGCTGCTGGCGGGAGCGATCACCCTCACCTTCTTCACCTACGCCTTCGTCAACATGGGCATGGTGAGCGGGATCCTGCCCGTCGTGGGCGTGCCCCTGCCGCTCATCAGCTATGGCGGAACGTCGCTCGTCTCGATCTGCCTGGGCATCGGGATACTGATGAGCATCGCAACGCACAAGAAACTTGTACAAACGTGACAGGTGATAAGTGACAGGTGACGGAGATTCGCGCGGGGCGCGCGGGCGGTGCCCTTCCGGCACTTATCACTTATCGCTTATCACTTGCCAATTGAGCGCCACCCTGCTGCTGGCTGCGCTCGGCGGCTGCGGGACAATGGCACCCCGCGACGAGACGCCGCCGCCCACGACCGAAGCCAAGGCACCTCCGTCCCCCCCGCCGTCCCGCCGGGGGGGGTATTACCTGGACGACGGTCCCGGCGATAATCCTCCGGCCAATCTTGAAAGCATTCCCGACGCCGTGCCGAAAGTCGAGGCGTTGCATCGCGCGGCAGCCCGGCCCTATGTTGCAATGGGCCGCAATTACACTCCGATGACAGCGGTCGCGCCTTACAAGGCGCGGGGACTCGCTACCTGGTACGGACGGCGCTATCACGGCAAGCCGACTTCCACGGGCGAAATCTACGACATGTACGCGATGACCGCCGCGCATCCCACGCTGCCGCTGCCGAGCTACGTACGGGTGACCAACCCGGCGAACGGAAAAACGGTCGTTGTACGCGTCAACGACCGTGGGCCCTTCGTGGAAGGCCGCCTGATCGATCTCTCGTATACGGCGGCCTACAAGCTGGGCACGTTGGGCGGGGCGACACTGGTTGAAGTCGAAAGTATAGTTCCGGCAGGTAGCGGCACGATCGTTGTCGCGGCCCCGCCAGTATCATCCCAATACGGTCAATCGACGGGCGCGGCCAGCGCAGCGCCGGCGCCAGTCACGCCGCGACCTCCGGTCAATGCGGATGGCGGCTTCTCGGTAATACCGGCGGCGGCGGCCGAACCTTTGCCGGCCGCGACGCAGTTGCCGGTCACTACCGACGGCGGGCGTATTTATCTGCAGGTAGGCGCCTTCGGCTCGCGCGAGAACGCGGAGAGCTATCTGGCACGCTTGAAAGCCCAAGCGGAGTGGCTGACATTGCAAGTCTTTCCCCGCGACGGATTGTTCCGGGTGCAAGCAGGGCCCTACCTGGACCAGAACGAGGCGCGGCAGATCGCCGACCGTCTAGGCCAGGCGCTCGGCGTCAAATCGATAGTGCTCATCCGCTGAGGGCGCGACGAGTAACGAGTGGCGGGTGA
>DATFWO010000385.1:0-4421 GCA_035259205.1 Burkholderiales bacterium
TCTTGGGCGGGGCTTTTGTCGTCCTGGAAGGGATGGAATCGCCTACCTGGGCATTTCGCAGGAGCCGCCAGGGGCCGTCGGGCGCGGAATGTCCGATTTGGTGAAGCTATCCGCCATAGTCTTGACCATGTCCATGAGACCGGTGGTCAGGGTCGGCGGACTCTGGAGATCCTTCGCAAGAGCAACGTCGCCTTCGTTGATGATCACGTTGCCACCCTTGGTTTCCATGATGTAGCTGCCGGTGAAGGTCGCGTGCAAAGTGCCTTCGACGAACTGGCCCAGAGTGTCTTCACAGTCGTGGCAGGTAATGGCCGACGAGCCCCGGATCCCTATGGTTGCAGTGTTGGTGCCAATCTTGTAGGCATCCTGATTGCCGCGCTTGCCGACCAGGCCCGTCACCGTGCGCAAGCCGCCTTTAACGAGCCGCAGGAAGCTGCTGTCCTCCTGCGGCCTGTCCTGCACAAAAGTGTATTGCTCGATTTTCATCTGGGTGTTCGGCCGCATCGTCATCGAGCTGCCGTCGGTGAAGCTGATCTGGGCGTAGCTGTCCCGCTGTGTGGTCAGCGTGTCGCCCTGAAGTACTTCGGATTTCTGGGACAGTATGCGCACGCTGCCATCCGGCCGCTGCACGGAAAGCGTGCCGCTGAGGTGAATCACCGTTCCCGCGGCCTGCGCCAGCACCGCGCTGCTGAACAACGTGAGTACGGCAAAGACCAGCTGTTTCAGAATCAGATTCGTGCTCATATCCCCTTCCTCCCGCCGCACCCGACCACGCTCATGCCGGTGCAATCCGCTGTATCGCCAGCAAAATTTATACCACCGTGCAGCGCATGTGACAGTGACAAAGTCCCTCTCCCAGCGTGCTGATTTTGCACGAAAGTTTATTAATAATCAAGAGAGTACGTATTCTGTCACCAGCGGTATGTGCTGTTTTTGCGCCAACCCTCTGACGCAATTGGTCACTTTGCGACGTCAGTGTTGGCGCGTGTCCGAATGCCGGCTTGTGGCTCTGCGCTGCATGGACTGCTTGTCCAGGACGTGGATGCGGCGCTTTTCGGCGCGGATGAGCCCTTTGCGCTGGAGATCCTTTACGACCCGGCTCACCATCTCGCGCGACGCGCCTATCATGCGCGCAATCTCCTGCTTCGGCGGAGCCCGTTCCACTATCCACTTCCCGTCGACGTTTTCCGCCATGTCGATCAGCAGGCGCGCCACTCTGCCGTAGACGTCGATCAGCGCCAGGCTTTCTATCTTCCGGTCGGCCTCGCGCAAGCGCCTGACCAGATTGCGGATGATCAGCATGGCGAGCTCGAAATTGTCCTTGAGGATATTGGTGAATCCGGCTTTGGACAGGCGTAGCATTTCGCACGCCTCGAGCGTTTCCACGCTGGCCGAGCGCGGTAGCTCGTCGAGCAAGCCCATTTCTCCGAAAAACTCGTGGGGTCCTATCATCGAGAGGATCACTTCGTGACCCTCTTCGTCCGGAATCAGAACCTTTACCCGGCCCGACAGGATGATGTAGAGCGCGTCGGTCTCCTCGCCGGCCCGCAGTATGAAGGCATTGCGTGGATAGCTGCGGTGCTGGACGCAGGTCAGCAACTGGCCGAGCTGCGCGTCGGTAAACGAGGAAAATAGCGGAACGCTCTTGAGTATCTGCGGATTCAGCGCGAACTGTGCTGGCATGCTCCCCCAACCCCGACCGGCCGTTGTGTGCCGGCGCGACCGCGCCGGTCAGCAGCTACTATATTGCCAGATCAACCCCGCGGCGTCACGCCGCCGCTCGCAGAGTGTTCTTCGCCGGACTTGACGAATCGCTGCCCTGGCGTCCGCCATTCGGAATGACGCGTGAATGCTGGAAACCGATCGTCTTCAAAAACTGCGGACACAATACCGAGAGCGAGATCCGGCGGTGTCGCGCGGGGAAAGCAAATGCTGTCGCGGACCCGTCGAGCGGCCTCGCGATGAGGTTGGATAGGCCCTTGCAGAGGACTTCGATTCGTGGAGCGGGCATCCGGAACGGACTCGAGCCGATCCACCACGCCGCAGCGGCGAGCCGAGCGCGCGCTCGAGCAACTGTAGCTCGACACCGGCCCGTGGCGCCTGTTAGAGTGTTGTTTTTTTGCAAATAACCCCCAATTTTCAGAGATATGGCCATATCTCCCCGACACTTCCCCCTGCTCATACTCGGGTCCGGCCCGGCCGGCTATACGGCGGCGGTTTACGCAGCTCGAGCCAATCTCAAGCCGGCGCTCATCACCGGACTCGCCCAAGGTGGTCAACTGATGACCACGACCGACGTGGACAATTGGCCGGCGGACGCCGCCGGCATCCAGGGGCCCGAGCTCATGGAGCGGTTTCTCAAGCATGCCGAGCGCTTCGGGACGGAAGTCGTCTTCGATCACGTGAAGAGCGTAGAGCTCGGAAAGAATCCGTTCGGCCTCCTCGGCGATCAGGGCGCATACACGTGCGATGCTCTCATCATTGCGACCGGCGCGTCGGCGATGTACCTCGGCCTGCCGTCCGAGGAAAAGTTCATGGGGCGCGGCGTTTCCGGCTGCGCCACCTGCGATGGCTTTTTCTACAAGGAGCAGGACGTCGCGGTCGTCGGCGGCGGCAATACGGCGGTGGAGGAAGCGCTCTATCTAACCAACATCGCAAAGCACGTTACTGTCGTTCATCGTCGCGACAAATTCCGGGCGGAAGCGATACTGGTGGACAAGCTCAAGGAGAAAGTCGCGGCCGGAAAGGCCGAAATCATGTGGAACCACGTCCTCGACGAGGTCGTCGGCGACAAGACGGGCGTTACGGGCATGCGGGTCAAGAACGTGAAGAGCGACGCGCTCACCGAGAAGGCGCTGCAGGGAGTCTTCATCGCGATCGGCCACCGGCCGAATACCGAAATCTTCGCCGGACAACTGGAAATGGTGAACGGCTACATCGTCACGAAGAGCGGGCTGGATGGCAACGCTACCGCGACCAGCGTTCCCGGCGTATTTGCCGCCGGCGACGTGCAGGACCACGTCTACCGCCAGGCCGTCACCAGCGCGAGCAGCGGCTGCATGGCGGCGCTGGACGCGCAGAAATACCTCGAGAGCCGTAACCTCATTTGAGGATAAACCGGACGTTGCCGCCACCGGCAATGATCGCCTGCGCAATGCCGATGCCCATGACCAAGCGTGCGCCCAAGCCGGATCCCATGACTGCCGATACGGAGCTGTTCCGTGCCGCGCTGGGAGATGTCACGCCATTGCGGCAGCCGGGCCGGGTCGCCCACCAGCAGCCGCGACCCCATCCGCTGCCGTTCCAGAGATTGAGCGACGACGCAGCGGCGCTGCGCGAGAGCCTGGGTGACGATGGCTGGGACGGGGATGTCGAAACCGGTGAAGAGCTGAGCTTCGTGCGCGGCGGAGTCGGCGCCCACACGCTGAGGAAATTGCGCCGGGGACATTGGGTAATCCAGGACGAGCTCGACCTCCACGGTCTCACCGCGCCCGACGCGCGAGAGCTGCTGGTCGAGTTTCTGGCTCAGTGCCTGAGGAAAGGGCTGCGGTGCGTGCGCGTTATCCACGGGAAAGGACTGCGCTCGAGGAATCGCGAGCCGGTGCTCAAGCGCAAGGTCGCCGTCTGGCTGATGCAGCGCGACGAGATTCTCGCCTTTTGCCAGGCGCGGCGCACCGAGGGCGGCGGGGGCGCGGCGGTGGTGCTGCTCAAGGGCGGAGGGCGGAGGGATGAGGGATGAGGAGAAACGGCCGCCTGAAGCCGTTGTTCATGTCATCCCTCATTCTTCATCCCTCGTCCCTTAAATTGCCGCTTCGTCGGTCTCACCCGTGCGGATACGGATGACCTGATTCACACTGGTGACGAAAATCTTCCCGTCTCCGATCTTCCCGGTGCGCGCGGACTTGATGATGGCATCGATCGCGGAATCGAGGAGCTTGTCGGGGACGACGACATCGACCTTCACTTTGGGCAGGAAATCGACCACATACTCCGCCCCGCGGTAAAGCTCCGTGTGCCCCTTCTGCCTGCCAAAGCCTTTCACCTCGGTCACCGTCAGTCCACTCACGCCGATCTCCGAAAGTGCTTCCCGCACCTCGTCGAGCTTGAACGGCTTGAATATCGCTTCGATTTTTTTCATGGGGCTCCTCCGTGACCGGTGCAGGCCTGTTATCGGCTAAAGGATAGCACAGGAAAATTACTGCTCATTGCTCAGCGTCGAGCGCGGCAGCCTTTACTACGGGATTGCGCGACAAGCCCTTGAACCAAAGGGACATGAGCCCAGAACCTATCTCAATAATAGGCACGTGTGCGACGGAGGCGATGTGGGATGCAGGTCGAGGAGGAGAGCCCGAAGCAATATGTCGATATTGCGAGGGCTCCCGACAAAGAGATGCGCCCCTGAGCAGGCGCTTGTCGCCTGC
>DATFWO010000386.1:0-61909 GCA_035259205.1 Burkholderiales bacterium
ATCCTCTCGGCATTCGTGGCGCCGGGCTGCGGGCCCGCCGCAAGCCGCGCGTTCCTCGTTCCAGCCGCGTTTCCGAAACCAATTCCCTGGGCCTGTGAGTAAGAACGTCTTTTACGAAGAAGATGGCGATTTCAAAGTCGGCGCCGTGCTCGCCGACAATGTCGCTTCGTTGCAGGTCGAGGCTCCTCACGGCAAGCGCTCCAAGGTCAAGGCGGCCAATGTACTTATCCGGTTCGAAGGCGGGGGGCTGGCCGACTTCATGGGCGAGGCGCAGAAGCTGGCGGCAGGCATCGACGTGGATTTCCTGTGGCAGTGCTGCGGCCAGGACGAATTCCCGTTCGATACGCTGGCGCGGGAATATTTCGGGCGCGATCCGGCGGCCGCCGAGTCGGCTGCCCTCCTCGTCAAGCTCCATGGCGCGCCCATGTATTTTTACAAGAAGGGCAAAGGGCGCTACAAGGCCGCGCCGCAGGAGGCACTCACCGCGGCGCTCGCCTCGGTCGAGCGCAAGCGCCGGCAGGCGGAGCAGAACGCGGGCTACGTGGCCCAGCTTGCGGAAGGCAAGCTGCCGCCGGAGTTCGTGCCGATCCTCGACAGGTTGCTCTACGCGCCCGATCACAATTCGATCGAATGGAAGGCGCTCGATGAAGCGAGTACGGCTCAGAAGCTCTCCCCGGCACGGCTGGCCGAGCGTTGCGGAGCGCTGCCGTCGGCCGCGGACTATCATCTCAACCGCTTCCTGTTCGACCATTTCCCGCGGGGAACGGCATTTCCTCCCGGGGAGCTCGCACAGATTGCGGACGATCTCCCGCTCGCACAGGTCGATGCCTTCAGTATCGACGATGCCGCCACCACCGAGATCGACGACGCCTTTTCTGTGACCAGGCTGCCCAGCGGCAACTCGAGCATCGGTATCCATATCGCCGCGCCTGCGCTCGGGGTGACCCCGGGCTCCGTCATTGACGCGGCTGCCCGCGAGAGGCTCTCCACGGTCTATTTCCCGGGCGGGAAGATCACCATGCTCCCCGAAAATGCGATCGACTCCTTTACCCTGCGCGAGGGGCGCAAGCCACCGGCGCTTTCACTCTATATGGAAATCGCCCCCGATTTCACGCTGATCTCCAGCGCTACGCGCGTCGAGCGCGTCGCGGTGACGGCAAATCTCCGCCACGAAACGCTGGACGAAGTGAGCGGGGAAGCGGCGTTCGAAGCCGGCGCCGTAGACCATCGTTTCGGCGCGCAGCTCGCGGCGCTGTGGCAGTTCGCAAAGAGGCTCGGAGCGGCGCGGCGCAAGGGCGAAGCGGAAATCGAGGCGCGCCCCGAATACAGCTTCTACATCGAGGATGGCCGCGTGCGCATCGTGCGGCGGCGGCGCGGCACGCCGATCGACCGCATCGTTTCGGAGCTCATGATTCATGTGAACGGCAGCTGGGCGCGCGAGCTCGCGCAACAAGGTACGGCGGCGATCTACCGCGTGCAGGCGGCAGGCAAGGTGCGCATGAGTACGGTGCCGGCGGAGCATCAGGGCCTGGGACTCGAGACCTACGCGTGGGCGAGCTCGCCCTTGCGGCGCTACGCGGATCTCGTCAACCAGCGGCAGTTGATCGCCCTTACGCACGGCGTCACCCCGCCGTATCGGACGAACGATGAAGCGCTGCTCGGCGCCATGCGCGATTTCGAGGCGGCCCACGAAGCCTACGGCGCATTCCAGCGCGACATGGAGCGCTACTGGTGTCTGCAATGGCTTATCCAGGAGCGGGTCAGAAGTGCCCCGGCGACGGTGCTGCGCGAAAATCTGGTTCGGTTTGACGATCTGCCTCTGGTTGTACGGGTCCCGTCGCTTCCCTCGCTCGAGCCGGGCCAGCGCGTCGCACTGGCGGTTTCGCGCGTGGACGTGCTGGAACTGACGCTGCACTGCGAATTCTCAGGTCTGCTCGAGGCTCCCGACGTAGCGGGGGGTGAGCTGGGCTAATGCCGCACTCAACTCATGTATGACTTTAATGAGCAGCCACAAGGCCCGGTATTAGAAGAGTTTTCTATGCAAGGAGGCCGCACTAATCTACAATGAGACCGATGGGGCTGTTACCCGAACGCAAAAACGTCGTCCCCCTTCGCCGCCGGGCGCGACACGCCCGGCATGCGCCGTGGGGCGCGGCGGTCGCGCGGCTGGAAGCGCGGGTCGCCGAGCTCGAGCGGCATATGGCCGATTTCGACCGGCGCATAGCGGTTCTGGGCAAACACGCCCGCATGCAGGTCGCCTTCGCTTTCTCGGTGCTCTTGCACGCGGTCGTGATATTCGGCGTCACCTTCAGGATGCCCGATGCCTCCAAGCTCATCGCCCAGCAACCGTTGGAGGTGACGCTGGTCAACACGAAGACAACGGCCCGGCCGACGAAGGCGGACGCACTGGCGCAGGCCAACCTCGACGGCGGCGGCAACACGGACGCGAATCGGCGCGCAAAGAGCCCGTTGCCGGTGCCGCGTGAAGCCACCCGGACGAACGAGCTCACGATGGCGCAACAACGCGTCGCGCAGCTCGAACGCGAAGCCAAGCAGGTCATGACGCAAGCGCAGTCGCAAGCCGCCATCGAGGTCGTGCCCGATCAGCCCAAGCCGCAGACCGAGGAGCAGTCGGGCCCGAACGCAGCCGACATCATGAGCCGCAGCCTCGAGATCGTGCGCCTCGAGGCCCAGGTCAGCCGGGAGTGGGACGCCTATCAGAAGCGGCCCCGCCGCCGATTCGTCGGTGCCCGGACCCAGGAGTTCCGCCTGGCGCGCTACATCGAGGACTGGCGCGTCAAGGTCGAGCGCATCGGCGAAGTCAATTATCCGCAGGCCGCGCGCGATCAGAAGATCTATGGCAGCCTGGTAGTGACGGTCTCGATCAAATCCGACGGCTCTCTCGACCGCGTGGAGGTGACCCGTCCTTCGGGCGTCAAGATACTCGACGAGGCTGCGATACGGATCGTACAGCTCGGCGCGCCGTACGCCCCGTTCCCCGCAGACATCGCGAAGGATACTGACATCCTGAGCATCACTCGCACGTGGATGTTCACGCGCTCCGACCAGTTCGTCTCAGAGTAAGTCCGGTTGATGTTCGAAGTTTGAGGTTTCAGGTTGAATTGCCCTCGCCGGGCAAGCGGCTGGTCTAAACTTCCAACTTCAAACTCGAAACTTCAAACGCGGATGCCAGATAAGTACGCGGTGATCGGCAACCCGGTCGGCCACAGCCTTTCGCCCGACATCCATCGCGCGTTCGCGCGCGCTACGGGCCAGGACATCACCTACGACCGACTGCTTGCCCCGCTCGATGCTTTCGAAGCATCGGTCCGCAAGTTCTTCAATGACCATGAAAGCGGCAGAGGCTTGAACGTCACGTTGCCGTTCAAGCGCGAAGCATGGGACATCGTCGATTGCCATTGCGGTTACGCCCTCGACGCCGAGGCGGTCAACACGATCAAGCTGACCGGAGGCAGGCTGGAGGGCCACAACACCGACGGCGTCGGTCTCCTGCGAGACCTCGAGCAAAATCTCGAGTTTCCGATCCGGGGCAAGCGCGTGCTGATAATGGGCGCGGGGGGCGCGACCCATGGCGTCGTGCAGCCGCTCCTTGCGGCGCGACCGGAATCAATCATCGTGGCCAACAGGACGCTCGACAAGGCGGCGAGTCTCGTTTCCCATTTTCGGAGATTTCGAGATCTTGCAGCCGATGGCCTTGCGGCACTGCCCTACGAGCGGCTGGCCGGAGCGCAATTCGACGTCGTCATCAATGCCACTTCCGCCGGTTTGACGGGCGAAATGCCGCCGCTGCCGCAGAGCGTTTTCGCGCCGGGCGCGCTCGCCTACGACATGGTCTACGGCAAAGTAACCCCGTTCCTGAAATTCGCTGCGGCGCGGGGCGCACGCACTGCGGACGGCATCGGAATGCTCGTCGAGCAGGCCGCCGAGTCGTTCCTCGTCTGGCGCGGCGTACGGCCCGACACGAAGCCGGTCATAGACTGGCTTCGTGCAGAGGGCGGAAATATGAGGGCTGAGGGCGGAGGAAGCACGTGAAGCCGCGATCGCTCCTCATCCCTCATCCCTGATCCCTTGAGCCGTCATGGGACGGCTCCTGCGCTGGTTAATCTGGTACCCGCTGCTGCTCGCGCTCAGCGCGCTGGTGGTCGTGCAGTTCTGGTACGTGGTGCACATCTGGTACTGGGTGAACCACGATCCGGAGATGACCGCCTTCATGCAGGCACGCCTGGACAGGATGCGCGAAAAGGATCCGCGCGCGGCGCTCCGCCACCAGTGGGTTCCCTACGAGCGTGTCTCGTTGCATCTCAAGCGCGCCATAGTGTCGGCGGAAGACGCGAAGTTTCTCGAGCACGAGGGGTTCGATTGGGAGGCGATCCAGAAGGCCCACGAGAAGAACGTGAAGAAAGGCAGGGTCGTCTACGGCGGCTCGACGATCTCGCAGCAGCTCGCCAAGAACCTCTTTCTGTCGGGCGAGCGCACGTGGTGGCGCAAGGCGCAGGAAACGGCGATCACCTTCATGATCGAGACGATCATGAGCAAGCGCCGTATCCTCGAGATCTACCTCAACGTTATCGAATGGGGCAACGGCGTGTTCGGCGCTGAAGCCGCGGCCCGCTATCATTTCGGCGTAGCGGCGGCGAGCCTGGGGCCGGAGCAGGCGGCGCGCCTTGCCGCCATGGTGCCGAGTCCGCGGCGCTACGGCCCCGGCAGCGATACCGCCTATCTGCAGCGTCGCGCCGAGATCATCCGTGCGCGCATGAACGCGGCGCAGGTTCCATGACGTGACTGGCCCGCGCGGACGTTACGGGCTTGGCGCCAGTTGTGCGGGCTGCGGCCTGACGGCCTTGCCTGCAAGCAGCTCGCCCACGGGCTTCAGCGTATCGTTGTGCTCGCAGAAGATCTTGAACGCGACCAGGATGGGCACGGCAAGCAGCGCCCCGACGACGCCCCACAACCACGCCCAGAACAGCATGCTCAGCAGGACGACCACGGGGTTGAGTACGAGATGCCTGCCGACGATGTACGGCGCGAGAAACTGCCCTTCGATGACGCTGAACGTGAAGAAGACGGCTGGCACGAGCAGCACCTGCCGCAACTCGTCGAACGTGAGCGCGGCCACCACGGTGAGGACGATCAGGCTCGCCGAGGCGCCGAGGTAGGGAAAGTAGTTGAACGCGAACGCCATGACCCCCCACAGAACGGGGTTGGGCATGTCGAGCCAGAACATGGCGAGGCCCGTGGCGATGCCGAGTCCCGCATTGATCAGCGTGACCGTACCGAAATACCTCGCCATCCGCGACTCGATCTCGCGCGCGATCTGCACCACGCGCTTCCTGTCCTCGCGTGTAGACATGACTTGCAGAGTCTTCTGCATCAGCAGATCGCTCGTCGCCAGCAGAAAGTACAGGAGCACCAGAGTCGTGCCGGTGGTGACCAGAAACGTCAGCGTGGTGCTGAATGTCCTCTGCATCAGGCTGCCTTGTGCGGGCGCCGGAACCGGGCGCGGCTTGGCGGCCGTCGCCGGCGCCGCGAGCTGCTCGACCTTTTCCGCCACTTTCGCCATTTCCTCGACGCGCTTCTTCACGCCGCGCAGCTTGAGCTCCATCTCCGCGATCGTGGAAGGTGCCTTTTCGATCCACTGCGCCGCCGGATCGTAGATCCAGCCGACGATCCCGCCCAGGCAGGCCACGAGCATCGCCACCACGAGCGCCGCTCCCAGACCCCGCGGTATATGCAGGCGCCTGAGTGCGCGCACCGCGGGAGTGAGGATCAGCGCGAGCAGAATCGCCATGACTATCGGCAGCAGCACGGCGCGGGCGAAGTAGAGCGTATAGAGGACGGCCAGCACCGTCAGCACCAGCAGGAGCGTTGTGGCGGAGACACCGTTGTTCTCGAGATTGAGAACTGGGAAATCCCGCTTTTCCGGCACGTGTAGTTGGATCATGACAAAGTCGGGGGCAGTCTCTCGACTTCCGTCCGCTGCGGGCGATAACACTCCGACCTCGAGGGAGCCGAATCGTTCTCCCGCGCCCGCACTTTCGCGCGCCTTTGTTGCCTTAAGGAGCAGGCTCGATATCCGCCGATCTGTTAAATAATGCACACATTCGCACGATTGCTGGTCCTCGCATTGATGCTGAGCGGCTGCGCGACACTGCCCGATGTCGACCCGTGGCTGCGCTACGGCGGCGCGCAGGCGCCGGACACGTCCGAAATCCGCAAGCCGCTCACGCAGAGCCAGACCGACGCCGTGGTGGCGAAGCTGGTCCCGAAAGGGGATGACAGCGACATACTCCAGCGTCAGGCGGCGCTGGAAGAGGCGGTTGCCGGCACAGCCCTCGTTCCGGGCAACGCAGTAACCCTGCTGAACGACGGGCCTGCTACGTACCGGGCGATGTTCCAGGACATCGAGCGCGCCGCCGACCACGTCAATATAGAGTTCTACACGATCGAGGACGATGAGACGGGACGCCGCCTCGCGGAGTTGCTGATCAGGAAGCGCTCGCAGGGAGTCGCCGTCAACGTGATCTACGACGCGGTGGGCTCGCTGCGGACACCCAGGGAGTATTTCGACCGGCTGCGGGAAGCCGGCGTCGAGATTCTCCAGTTCAATCCCGTGAATCCGCTCGAGGCGAAGAGCGGGTGGCGTCTCAACAATCGCGATCACCGGAAAATACTGATCGTGGATGGCAAGGTCGCTTTTACGGGCGGGATCAACATCAGCGGCGTGTACTCGGGCGGTTCGGTGGTTTCGTCAGAGCGCGGCGGCGGCAGCCCGGAACCAGGATGGCGCGACACCAACATCCGCATCGCGGGCCCGGTCGTCGCCGACATCCAGCGTGTCTATCTTGCGACGTGGGAGAAGCAGCGCGGCGAACCGCTGAAGCCGCGCAAGTGGTTTCCGGAATTGAAGCCGCAGGGCAGGCAGCCGGCGCGAGTCATCGCCAGCAGTCCCGGTGACGCCGTCCCGGCGATCTACGTTACCCTGGTTTCGGCCATTCGGAACGCGGTGCGCTCGGTACATCTCACGATGGCGTACTTCGCGCCGGATCCGCAAACGCTGGAGGCGCTCAAGGACGCGGCGGCGCGTGGCGTAGAAGTCAAGCTCATCCTGCCGTCGTACACCGACTTCTGGGGGATCTTCCACGCCGGCCGCTCGCACTATGCAGATCTGCTGGAAGCCGGGGTCGAAATCTACGAACGCCAGGAAAGATTGCTGCATTCTAAGACCGCGGTGATTGACGGCATCTGGTCCACGGTCGGATCGAGCAACATCGATTGGCGCAGCTTTCTGCACAACGACGAGCTCAACGTCGTGATTCTGGGCCGCGACTTCGGCGCGCAGATGGAGGCGGCTTTCCGCCGTGATCTCGACAATTCCGAGCGCGTTGCGCTCGACGATTGGGAGCGCCGGCCGCTCGATGCCCGCGTCAAGGAGTGGGCGGCGCGGTTCTGGGAATACTGGCTGTGACCAGGTTAGGTTCTAAGCTCCGCCACGCGGCCAGACGCCGTTTGGTACTGACAAAGCGCCGGCATCCAAGCGGGCTTGACCGCCCGGGGGGGGCGGGAATAACCTCTTGGCGAACAGCACGCTCTGTCCTCGCAACTCCATGGCCCGCCACGTAATGACGGGGAAACGCGGGTGCGTGGCAGATCGCTTGTCCGTCCATTTCGAAGCCAGGAGGAGGTCATGGTAGAACTCAACGTCAACGGAAAATCTCAGCAGGTCGACGTCGAACCCAATACGCCGCTGCTGTGGGTCCTGCGCGAGCAGATCGGACTCACGGGAACGAAATACGGCTGCGGCATCGCCCAATGCGGAGCCTGCACCGTGCACATGGACGGCGCCGCCGCCCGCTCCTGCGTGATCCCGGTGAGCGCCGCTGCCGGCAAGCGCATCACGACGATCGAAGGTCTCGCCTCGGGCAATGTTCTGCACAGAGTGCAGAAAGCCTGGCTCGATCATGAAGTGCCGCAATGCGGCTACTGCCAGTCCGGCATGATCATGGCGGTCGCGGCCCTGCTCAGGGACAAGCCCAAGCCGACCGACGCCGACATCGACGCCAGCATCACCAATATCTGCCGCTGCGGCACCTTCCAGCAGGTGCGCGAAGCGATTCACGCCGCAGCCAAGGCCGCGGCCTAGGAGGACATCATGATATCCACGCCTAAAATGAACCGTCGCTCGTTCATATTCGGCACCGCCGCCGTCGGCGGCGGCCTCGCGCTCGGATTGCGGCTCCCGTTCGGCCCGGAGGTGGTACGGGCGGCGGACGGCTCGCCCGAAGTCACCGCATGGGTCGTGATACGGCCCGACGATACCGTGGTGATCCGCGTCGCGCGCTCGGAGATGGGGCAGGGCACGCTAACCGGACTTGCCCAGCTATGCGCTGAGGAGCTCGAATGCAACTGGTCGAAGGTGACGACCGAATATCCGACGCCCGGGCAAAGCGTCGCGCGCAAGCGCGTGTGGGGCGACTTCTCCACCGGTGGCAGCCGCGGCATCCGCGAATCGCACGAGTACGTGCGCAGAGGCGGTGCAACCGCGCGCGAGATGCTGGTCCAGGCCGCGGCCAACGAATGGAAAGTCCCCGCGTCGGAATGCGGCGCGTCGAACAGCGTCATCACGCACAAGCCTTCGGGCCGCACGACGACCTACGGCAAGGTGGCGGAAGCCGCGGCGAGGCTCGAGCCGCCGAAAGAAGTGAAGCTCAAGGATCCGAAGGACTGGAAGATCGCCGGCAAGCCGATCCATCGCCTCGACACTGCGGACAAGGTGACCGGCAAGCAGGTCTACGGATTCGACCTCAAGATGCAGGGGATGCTCAACGCTGCGATCATGGAGTGCCCGGTCTTCGGCGGCAAGGTGAAGAGCTATGACGCCGCCAAGGTGACGGGCATGAAGGGCGTGAAGCGGGTGGTGCAGGTCGGTGAAAGCGCGGTAGCCGTGGTGGCCGATACCTGGTGGCAGGCCAAGACGGCGCTCGACGCGCTACCGATCGTCTGGGATGAGGGCGAAAACGCGAAGGTATCAAGCGCCTCGATCGCCGAGATGCTCAAAGCCGGTCTCGACGCCGAACAGGCCTTCGTCGGCAATCAGAACGGCGATGTGAAGGCCGCGATCGCCGCCGCTGCGAAGAAAGTCGAGGCGGTATACGCCTATCCCTTCCTGAACCATGCGCCGATGGAGCCGATGAACGCGACCGCGCGCTATACGGCGGACCGGTGCGAAGTATGGGTGCCGACTCAAAACGGCGAAGCCGCGTTCGCGGCAGTGCTCGCCGCTTCCGGTCTGCCGGCCGAGAAGTGCGAGGTCTACAAGATACACCTCGGAGGCGGGTTCGGAAGGCGCGGCGCCTTCCACGATTACGTGACCCAGGCGGTGCTCATCTCCAAGCAAATGCCGGGCACGCCGGTCAAGCTGCTCTGGTCGCGCGAAGAGGACATGCGGCAGGGCCGCTTTCATCCGGTCACGCAGTGCAAGCTCGTCGGCGCCTTCGACGCCGGCAACAATCTCACCGGCCTGCACATGCGCATCTCGGGCCAGTCGATACTTTCCGCCGTGCGCCCGGAAGCGCTGGTCAACGGGCGCGACCCGGCCACGTTCCAGGGGCTGAACCCGAGCGGGGAATTCACGCTCGGCTACACCGTGCCGAACCTGCTGATCGACCACGCCATGCGCAACACGCACGTGCCGCCCGGATTCTGGCGCGGCGTGAACATAAATCAGAACGCCGTCTACCTCGAGTGCTTCATGGACGAGCTCGCACATTCGGTGGGTCAGGACCCGCTCGAATTCCGGCGCAAGCTGATGGCCAAGCACCCGAAGCATCTCGCGGTGCTCAATGCGGTGGCTGAAAAGGCAGGTTGGGGCAAGCCCGCCCCGCAGGGCATCCATCGCGGCCTCGCGCAGATGATGGCCTTCAACAGCTACGTGGCGGCGTGCGCCGAGATCTCGGTGAGCGGCGGCAACAAGGTGAAGGTCCACCGCATCGTGTGCGCGACCGATCCCGGCTACGCCGTGAATCCCGCGCAGATCGAGCGGCAAATCGCCGGCTCGTTCGTCTACGGCCTGTCCGCGTTGTTCGACCAGGAGTCCACGGTGAAGGCCGGCCGCATCGAGCAGGAGAACTTCAACACCTTTAACTCCATGCGCATCGCGCAGATGCCCAAGGTCGAGTCCATCGTCATGCCCTCCGGCGGCTTCTGGGGCGGGGTGGGCGAGCCGACCATCTGCGTAGCGGCGCCGGCGGTGCTGAACGCGTACTTCAGCGCGACGGGCAAGCGCATCCGCTCGGTGCCGCTGAAGAACCACGGCATCCAGATGGTGTGACCTCACGGCGGGATTTCCTCATCGCGGCCGGCGGCCTCGTCGGTGGACTGGACCTTGCGTCCGTCCCCGTGCGGGCGCATGCGACCCCGGCCGCGATGCAGGACGCGATACGGAAAGTGGTGGGCGGAGCGCCGGTCAGCCGCGGCAAGGTCAAGCTCGACGTGCCGCCGCTGATCGATAACGGCAACGCTGTCACCGTTTCCGTCGCGGTCGAAAGCCCGATGACCCCGGCCGAGCACGTGAAGGCCATCCACGTCTTCAACGAGAAGAACCCGCTGCCGAACGTGGTGAGTGTCTACCTTGGACCGCGCTCCGGGCGCGCCGAGATCTCGACCCGGATCCGCCTTGCGGATACGCAGACGGTTACGGCCATCGCCGAGCTCTCCGACGGCTCGTTCTGGTCGGATAGCGCCTCCGTCGTGGTTACCCTGGCCGCCTGCCTCGAGGAGCTGCAATGACGGCGGAGCGTTGAGCGTGGCGAGCCCCGCAATCGTCAACGTACCCGCGACCGCCAGGCGCGGCGAGATCATCGCGATCAAGGCGATGGTCGGACATGCGATGGAGACAGGCTTCCGGCGCACGCAACTCGGCGAGCCGGTCCCGCGCAACATCATCAGCCAGTTCGTGTGCACCTACAACGGCGCGGAGATCTTCCGTGCCGAGCTCCACCCTGCCATCGCCGCCAATCCCCTGTTCACGTTCACGACGGTCGCGACCGAAAGCGGCACGATCGCCTTCCGGTGGACCGGCGACAACGGCTATTCCATGGCCGCATCGGCCACCATCACGGTCGTGTAAGCGTCCGGCTCGGCGCACGCTGAAACCGTTCGCCGGAATTCCGGTCCGCCGCGTTCTTGACCCCGCTTGGGGGGTGGGCATAATCTCTGCGACGATCACCGATCGACGGGCAGGAGGAGCTCATGTTTCAGATCACGGTCAACGGCAGGTCCCACCAGGTGGATGTCGAGCCCGAAATGCCGCTGCTCTGGGTGCTGCGCGACGTCATCGGCCTGACGGGGACGAAGTTCGGCTGCGGCATCGCGCAATGCGGCGCGTGTACGGTGCACCTAAACGGCGAGCCTGTGCGCTCGTGTTCGACACCGGTTTCCGCCGTCGGGGAAAGAAGCGTCGTCACCATCGAGGGCCTTGCGCGCGACGGTTCGCACCCTGTGCAGAGGGCCTGGGTCGAGCACCAGGTGCCGCAATGCGGATATTGCCAGAGCGGGCAGATCATGGCGGCGGCGGCGTTGCTGGCGAAAAATCGCAATCCCAGCGACGCGGATATCGACCGCGCGATGACCAACATATGCCGCTGCGGCACCTATCAGCGGATGCGCGCCGCGATCCATGGAGCGGCGAAGATGACGGCGTGACTGACGAAAGATTAGATCAGGGATGAAGGATGAGTCGGCCGTCGCTCTCTCGACCGCCAACTCCAAAGGACATTGCCATGACGACTATCGCCAGCGAATCTCGCCGCGAATTCCTTAAGGCCACAGCCGCCGCCGGCGGCGGGCTCGCGCTCGAGCTGTGCTTTCCCGCATTCACGGCAGCGCAGAGTGCGGGCAGCGGCGCCGAGTTGACCGCGTGGGTCGTAATCCGGCCCGACGATACGGTGACCATCCGCTACGCCCGCTCGGAAATGGGGCAGGGGAGCTTCACCGCCGTGCCCATGCTCATAGCGGAGGAATTGGAGTGCGACTGGAACAAGGTGCGCGTCGAGTACGCATCCCCGACCGAGCACGTGCGGCGCAATCGCATCTGGGGCAGCATGGCGAGCGTAGGCAGCCAGTCGGTCCGCACCTCGGAGGGCCCGCTGCGTCAGGCGGGCGCTGCGGCGCGCGGAATGCTCGTCGCCGCGGCGGCGCAGAGATGGGGTGTGCCGGTCGCGGAGTGCGCAGCGGCGGACAGCATCATCACCCATGCGCCGAGCGGCAGAAAGCTCCGCTACGGCGAAGTGGCGGAGGCCGCGTCGAAAATCGAGCCGCCCAAGGCCGTGAAGCTCAAGGATCCGAAGGACTGGAAGCTGCTCGGCAAGCCGGTCAGGCGTTTCGATATTCCCGCGAAAGTCGTGGGCGCGGCGGTTTATGGCGTGGACGTCAAGGTGCCCGGCATGGTCCATGCCGCGATCGCGCAGTCGCCCGTCTTCGGCGGCAAGGTCAAGGCCGTCGATGCGCGCACGGCTGAGAAGATGCGGGGCGTGACGCAGGTGGTGCGGCTCGATGACGCGGTCGTCGTCGTCGCCGACAACTGGTGGCGCGCGAACCAGGCCGTCAAGGCGCTGAAAATCGAGTGGGACGACGGTCCCAACGGCAACGTTACGAGCAGCAGCATCATGGACTTGCTGAAGAACGGCGTGGACGACCCGGGCGCGGCGGTCGGACGCCACGACGGCGATGTCAACACGGCGCTCGCTTCCGCCGCTCAGGTGCTGAGCGCGGAATATTACGTACCCTATCTCAATCACGCCACGATGGAGCCGCAGAACTGCACCGTCTGGTTCGATGGAGACCGCGTGCAGGTCTGGGCGCCCACGCAAAACGCCGAGGCCACCCTCGCCACCGTGGCGCAAAGCGCGGGTGTGCCGCAATCGAACGTCGACATCCACAAAGTGGAAGTCGGCGGAGGCTTCGGCCGCCGCGGCGGCTTCCAGGACTACGTCCGCGCGGCGGTGGAGACGGCCAGGCGCGTCGGCAAGCCGGTGAAGCTGCTGTGGTCGCGCGAAGAGGACATGCAGCACGACAACTACCGTCCCGTCTACCTGATAAGGCAGTGGGGCGGGCTCGATGCTAGCGGCAACCTCGTTGCGTGGCAGACGCGGGTCGCCGGACAATCCATCCTCATCCGCATCAGGCCGGAGCAGATCAAGGACGGAGTGGATCCGCACGGCGTCATGTCCTACGCCAGCCACAATCCGTATACGGTGGCCAACATGCACGTCGCGTTTTCGATGCGGAACACGCACGTGCCCGTCGGTTTCTGGCGCTGCGTCGCGGAAGGGATCATGCCCTTCTTCCGGGAGAGCTTCATCGACGAGCTCGCGCACGCGGCAAAGAAGGATCCCTACGAATTTCGCCGCGCGATGATGAAAGAAGAGCACGGCAAGCGCGATCTCGCCGTGCTCGAGGCTGCGGCAAAAGCGGCGGACTGGGGCAAGCCGCTGCCGGCGGGCACGCATCGCGGCATCGCCGTCGCGGAGGCGTATGGCACCTTTACCGCAGCAGTGGCCGAGGTATCGGTCAACGGCAACGATCTTAGAATTCACCGCGTGGTGGTCGCCGCGGATCCGGGCCACGTCGCGCACTCCGACGGCGCGCGCGCGCAGGTCGAGAGCTGCGTCACCTACGGGCTGACGGCGGCACTCTACGGTGAGATCACGTTGAAGAACGGGCGCGTGGAGCAGTCGAATTTCCATGACTATGAAATGATGCGCATCCGCCACATGCCCCGGGTGGAGGCGGTGCTCGTGCCGAGCGGGGGCTTCTGGGGCGGGATGGGAGAGCCGGCGCTCGCCCCGCTCGCGCCCGCGTTGTGCAACGCGATCTTCGCCGCGACCGGCAAACGCATCCGCAGCCTGCCGCTGAAGAACCACGGTTTGCGCCTGGCATAGGAGGTGGCCCGAGCGGCTCCGATTGGCCCAATGGGGATCGCCAACAAGGCCGTTCCGCTGGCGCTGCTGGCGCTCGCGGCCGCCAGCACGGCGGCGGAGGAGCCGTTGACGGCGTATCGCGTCGAGAACGGCGCCATTGTGACGCCGCTTGCCGCCCGCGGCGATCCCGGCCGCGGCAAGGAGATCGTGCTGAGCCGCGAATCGAACTGCGTTCTGTGCCATGCCGTGCCGGACAGCGGCCTCCAGACCATGGGCAATCTCGGTCCACCGCTCGCCGGCGCGGCCGCGCGGCTTTCGGAGGGACAGTTACGGCTGCGCGTGGTGGATTCCTTGCGGCTGAACCCTGATACGGTCATGCCGTCCTACTATCGTGTCGACGGCTTGACGGCGGTGGCCGCCCAGTATCGGGGCAAGCCCGTCCTTACTGCGCAACAGGTGGAAGACGTGATCGCGTACCTGCTAACCTTACGGTAACGGTCCCGGATCGGCTGGCCAGCGTGAGGATCTCCTTCATCAGTGCACAACGCGAACGGCGCCGCGGCTTTCTCGCCCGGCTCGCTGCATTGTGGGTGGTCCCGTTCTTTGGCGCGCGTGGAGCTGGGGCGCAGGAAACCATCGAAGCTATCGTGCCGTCGGTAAAGGATATTACGCGCGGCGCACCCCTGCGCCCCGGGAAAGTCCAGCTCGAAATGCCGCTGCTTGCGGACAATGGCCATGTGGTCCCGCTCAAGGTGACGGTGCAGAGCGCGATGACGGCTGCGGACCATGTGCGCGGCATCACGATCCTGTCCGAACGCAATCCACGGCCGGTCATTGCCCGTTTCCAGCTCGGGCCGCGGGCGGGGCGCGCGGAAATCCTCACGCGCGTGCGGCTCGCGGGCTCGCAGCGTGTGGTTGCGGTGGCTGCAATGTCCGACGGCGCGTTCTGGTATGCCACCGCGGAGGTGACGGTGACCGAGTCGGCGTGCCTCGATCAATCTTGAGACGAGCGACGGGTAACGAGCAATGGGTGAGAAGTGGTAGCGCGAGTCCAGGTTCCGCAGCAGGTGAAGCGGGGGGAGCTGATCGAGGTCCGCATCGCCATCCAGCACGTGATGGAGACCGGGTTTCGCTACGACGACCGGGGCCGCGCGATTCCCAAGAACGTCATCAACACCCTGGTTGCGCGTTACAACGATACGGAGATCTTCCGCGCAGAGCTGGGATCGGGCATTGCCGCCAATCCCTTTCTGCAGTTCTACACCGTCGCAGAGGCGAGCGGCGAGATCGAGTTTTCGTGGGTGGACGATGCCGGAGAGAAAGGAACGGAGCACGCCGCGATTTCCGTCGTCGGATAGCGACGGAAATCGGGGATGAGGGATGAAGGATGAGGGGTGAGGGGCTGACCGCTGACTCGTCCTACGTCCGTAGCCTCGGGCTGTTCATCGGCGTTCATCGCCGTTTATCGGCGGTGTCATTTCTCCTCCTGCTTATGTTCGCGGGCGGACCTGCGCCCGCGGCGGAACCGCAGCGGCCGCAGCCTCTCAAGTCCGGCGGCGAATTCTCGAGCTCGGAGCTACGCGCGCTACAGGCGGACGACTTCGGCAATCCCGGCATGCTGTGGGTGGTCAGAGGCGAGAAGCTGTGGGGGGAGGCGGCGGGCCGGAACGGCAAGTCCTGTGCCGCCTGCCACGGCGATGCAAGGCAGAGCATGAAGGGCGTCGCGACGCATTACCCCAAGGTCGACCCGGGGGCGGCGCGTCTGGTGAACCTCGAAGGGCGCGTCAATCTGTGCCGCGAGCGCCATCAGGGTGCGGAGCCGCTGCAGTACGAATCGGAGGAGCTCCTCGGGCTCACCGCCTATGTCGCGCACCAGTCGCGCGGCATGCCGGTCAATGTGACGATAGACCTTCAGAACCGGAAGAGCTACGAGCGGGGGCGGGATTTCTATTACGCCCGCAGGGGGCAGATGAATCTCTCATGCAGCCATTGCCACGACCGCAACTGGGGCGGTAGGCTCCTCGGCGAGACGATCAGCCAGGGCCACGGCAACGCCTATCCGATTTACCGGCTGGAGTGGCAGACCGCGGGCTCGCTGCATCGCCGTTTCCGCAGCTGCCTGTTCGGCGTGCGCGCAGAGCTGCTTCCGGGCGGATCGCAGGAGTTGCTGGATCTGGAGTTCTATCTCGCCTGGCGCGCGGGCGGCCTGCCGGTGGAAACTCCGGGCGTGCGCCGCTAGGGCTTGCGATGGCATGCGGCTCCACGGACTGGCCTGAGTGTCCCGCGGGCGACGCAGCCCCTGCGGGCACATCCGCGCGAGTTGTAACTGCGGGATGGCGGCGTTACCATTTTTGGCGCAACACCGTCGCCGCCTCCGATAGCGAGCGGCCTGTATGTGCCCAGAGGGGGAGAGAATCATGAGGGCGATCGTATCCTGCGCTGCCATTCTGTTTTCCGTCGGCACTTCCGCGCTTGCCCAGACTCAGCAGGAATTGAACGCGGACGGCAGGAACACGGACAACGTGCTCACCTACGGCATGGGCTATCACCAGAACCGCTACAGCCCGCTCGATCAGATCAACAAGCGCAACGTCAAACGTCTCGTTCCGGTGTGGAGCCTTTCGCTGGAGAACGAGTTCGGCGAGCAGGCTCAGCCTCTCGTCTACAACGGCGTGATGTACGTGAGCAACGTGAAGTGGACGGTCGCGATCGATGCCGCCACCGGCCGGCAGCTCTGGCGGACGCCGGTCGATTTCCCGCCGGAGACCCCGCGCGTCGTGTGCTGCGGGGTTTCGAACAAGGGCCTCGCGATCTATAACGGGAAGGTCTTCCGCACTACGCTCGACGCGCACGTCGTCGCGCTCGACCAGAAGACCGGCAAGCAGATCTGGAAGCAGAAAGCCGCGGAATGGAAAGAAGGCTATTCGCAAACGCTCGCCCCGCTCGTCGCCAACGGGGTGCTGGTAACGGGGATCTCCGGAGCGGAGTTCGGCATCCGCGGGTTCATCGACGGCTGGGATCCCGAGACCGGCGAACGCCTGTGGCGCCGTTATACGACGGCCGGCCCGGGCGAGAAGGGCCACGAAACGTGGGAGCCGCGCGAGTCGTACAAGACCGGTGGCGCGAGCACCTGGATCACCGGCTCGTACGATCCCGAGCTCGATCTCATGTACTGGGGCACCGGCAATGCCGCGGCATGGAACGGCACGAACCGGCAAGGCGACAATCTCTACGCCGCCTCGGTCATCGCGGTGCGTCCCAGGACCGGCGAGATCGTCTGGTACTATCAATTCACGCCGAACGACGTCTTCGACTGGGATGCGGTATGGGAGCTGATACTCGCCGACATCAACTTCGAGGGACAGCGGCGCAAGGTCGTGATGCAGATGAACCGCAACGGTTTCCTGTATGTGCTGGATCGCACCAACGGCAAGCTTCTCTCGGCCAAGCCCTACGGTAAAATCAACTGGGCGACGCACGTCGACATGGCTACGGGGCGACCCGTCGAATCGGAGGAAGCGAAGAAATTGCGCGCGGGCGAGGCGATCGACATGTGGCCGAGCATACGCGGCGCGAAGAACTGGCCGCATGCTGCATTCAATCCCAACACCGGGTTGCTCTACGCCAACACCAACCACCAGTACTCCACGTACCGCTTCATCGAGCTCGTGCCCTACCAGGCGGGGCTGCGCTACCAGGGCATACAAAACAGCTATCCGGAGGTAAAACCCGGCGATGTCGTTGGTCACATGGAAGCCATCGATCCGCTTACGGCAAAGGCCAAGTGGCGCGTGCCGCTGCAGGATCACCAGCAATGGTCGGCGATGCTCGCCACCGGGGGCGGCCTGCTCTTCACCGGGCGCTCGACCGGCGAGTTCTTTGCCGCAGACGCGGAAACCGGCGAGACCCTGTGGCAATTCCGGACGGGCTCGGGGGTCAATGCCATGCCGATAACGTGGACGCACAAGGGTCGTCAATACGTGACCGTGCTCTCGGGTCTCGGCGGCTTGTCCGGCACAGCGGGCCGGGCGCGCCTGCCATTCGTGCCCCTCGGGGGCTCGGTTTGGACGTTTGCGCTGCCCCAGAACTGAGCGAACGACTGCAAAAAAGGAGCGGTGAGATGGAAGAAGGCATGACTGCGGCACGCCGCCTTTCTGTGATCGTGCTGGTGGCGGGCGCGCTCGCCCTCCCGGCGCCGGCGCAGACGCTCGAGGAGTTGAAGAACGACGGCAAGAACACCGACAACGTGCTCACCTACGGGATGGGCTACAGCCAGAACCGCTACAGCACCCTGAAGCAGATCAACAAGTCGAACGTCAAGCGCCTGGTGCCGGTGTGGAACGTATCGATGGGCAGCAACTACGGCGAGCAGGGGCAGCCGCTCGTCTACAACGGCGTCATGTACGTGACCAATGCGGAGTTTACGGTCGCGATCGACATCGGGACCGGCAGGCAGCTCTGGCGTACCCCCGTCAACTGGGACCCCGCGACGCCGCGAGTGGTGTGCTGCGGCGTTTCCAACAAGGGGCCGGCTCTCTATAACGGCAAGGTCTACCGCGGCACCCTCGACGCCCATCTCGTCGCCTACGACCAGAAGACCGGCAAGGAAGTCTGGAAGCAAAAGGTGGTCGAGTGGAAGGAAGGATTTTCCATGACGGGCGCGCCGCAGATCGCCAACGGCGTGGTGATCACGGGCATCTCGGGGGCCGAATTCGGCACGCGCTGCTTCATCGACGGCTGGGATCCGGAAACCGGCAAGCACCTCTGGCGCACCTACACCATACCCGGACCGGGCGAGAAGGGGCACGAGACGTGGCCGCCGGGCGATTCGTACCTGCGCGGCGGCGGCTCGACCTGGATCACCGGCTCGTACGATCCCGAGCTCGATCTCGCCTATTGGGGCACCGGCAACGGCGGCCCGTGGAATCCGACGCTGCGTCCCGGCGACAACCTCTATACCGCCTCGGTGCTGGCAATCAGGCCGAAGACGGGAGAGATCGTGTGGCATTTCCAGTTCTTCCCGAACGAGGCCTACGACCTCGACGCCAACTGGGAGATGATCATCGCCGACATTCCAGTAAACGGGGTCAAGCGCAAGGTGACCATGCAGTTGACGCGCGGCGGCTTTCTCTACGTGCTCGACCGCACCAACGGCCAGCTCATCGCGGCCAATCCCTTCGAGAAGGTCAACTGGGCGAGCCACATCGACATGAAGACCGGCCGGCCGGTTGAAACGGAGCTCACGCAAAAATTCCGCGCCGGCGAGCAGGTCGAGGTCTGGCCGAGCCCGTGGGGCGCCAAGAACTGGCCGCACGCCGCTTTCAACCCGGAAACCGGCCTGCTCTACGCCAATACCATGCACATCGGACGACTCGTCAAACACCTGCCGGTGGATTACAAGGTCGGCCAGCGCTACCAGGGCTACGAGAACCTGCCGCCGAAATCCCGCGAGCCGGGGCTGCCCATGGGGCACATCGACGCGATCGATCCCCTGACGGGCAAGCAGAAATGGCGGGTGCCCATCGCCGACATCCCGAACTACTCGGCCATACTCGCGACCGCGGGGGGACTCCTGTTCACCGGGACGCAGACCGGCGAAGTGCTCGCGCTCGACATCGACACGGGCAAGACGCTGTGGAAGTTCCAGACCGGCTCGGGGATCAACGCCCAGCCCATCACCTACACCTACCAGGGCCGGCAGTACGTCAGCATTCTGTCCGGCCTGGGCGGGGTGAACCAGGCGCGAATGGCCCAGCAGCTTGCGAACATTCCACGCGGCGGGTCGATGTGGACGTTTGCATTGATGGAGTAGCCACGATCGAGGGAGGAATCATGAAGAAATTACTGCTCGCTGCAGCATTGGTCGCCGGATGCGCGTCCACCACCGACCAGCAGGCTCCGGTCCAGTCCACGCGCACCGGCGTGGGGCCGACGCAGGAAGAGCTCAGGAACGACGGCAGGAATACCGACAACGTCCTCACCTACGGCATGGGCTACAACCAGAACCGCTACAGCCCTCTTGCCCAGATCAACAAGTCGAACGTGAAGCGGCTCGTTCCCGTCTGGAGCCTCTCGCTCGACAACACGTTCGGGGAGCAGGCGCAGCCGCTCGTCTACGACGGCGTGATCTACGTGAGCAACGCCAAGTGGACGGTCGCAATCGACGCGGTCACCGGCAAGCAACTCTGGCGCACGCCGGTTGATTTCGAGGAGGGCACGCCGCAGGTCGTGTGCTGCGGCGTCTCCAACAAGGGGGTAGCCCTATACGAGGGCAAGGTGTTTCGCACTACGCTCGACGCGCACGTCGTCGCGCTCGACCAGAAGACCGGGAAGGAAGTCTGGAAACAGAAGGTCGCCGAGTGGAAGCAGGGCTATTCGCTCACCGTCGCCCCGACGGTGGCGAACGGCGTCCTCATCACCGGCTGCTCGGGTGCCGAGTTTGGCGCGCGCTGTTTCCTCGACGGCTGGGATCCGGCGACGGGCAAGAAGCTGTGGCGCCGTTACACCACCGCCGGGCCCGGCGACAAAGGCCACGAAACGTGGGAGCCGCGCGAGTCGTACCTCAACGGCGGCGCGAGCACCTGGATCACGGGCTCGTACGATCCGGAGCTCGACCTCGTCTACTGGGGCACGGGCAACGCGGGCCCGTGGACGCCCGAGAAGCGCAAGGGCGACAACCTGTACGTCTCGTCGCTGCTCGCCTTACGCCCCAAGACCGGGGAAATCGTCTGGCACTACCAGGTTGCACCGAACGACGTCTGGGACTGGGATTCCTGGGAAATCATCCTCGGCGAGCTCCCGATAAACGGCGAGAAACGCAAGGTCGCGATGCACATGAGCCGCAACGGCTTTCTCTATGTGCTCGACCGTACCAACGGGAAGCTCCTTTCGGCGAAGCCCTACGCCAAGATCAACTGGGCGACGCACGTCGACATGGCGACGGGCCGTCCAGTCGAGTCCGAGGAGTCGAAGAGGCTGCGCGCCGGAGACACCATCGACATGTGGCCGAGCATACGCGGCGCCAAGAACTGGCCGCACGCCGCGTTCAACCCGAATACCGGCCTGCTCTACGCGAACACGAACCACGGCTATTCGACCTACAAGTTCGTGCCGCTGCAGGCGTTCAAGCCGGGCTTCCGCTACCAGGGCATACAGAACACCAATTCGCCGATTACCGCGGATACGCTCGCCGGTTACGTGGAAGCGATCGATCCGCTGACGGCGCAGCCGAAATGGCGCAAGCCGCTCTATGGACAAATGATCGCATCCGCGATGCTCGCCACGGGTGGCGGCCTGCTGTTCACCGGCAAGCACACGGGGGAATTCATGGCGCTGGATGCGGATACTGGCGAGACGCTGTGGGAGTTCCGCGCGGGCTCGGGCATCAACGCCCAGCCGATCACCTGGACGAAGAACGGCAAGCAGTACGTCACGGTGCTCTCGGGGCTGGGGGGATCGACCTCCGGGCGCCGCGGGCTGCCCGACCTTCCGCTCGGTGGTTCGGTGTGGACGTTCGCGTTGTTCGACCAGTAGTCAAGATGACGGGCACAGCTGAGCGGCTCGCGGTGGGCGCCCTCCTGGCGGCGCTCGCCGCGCCGCTGTTCGGTCAGGACGGCGAGAAGTTCGCCGAAGATCAAATCAAGCAAGGCGCGGCGATCTACGCCCAGAATTGCGCGCCCTGCCACGGCCCGCGGATGCGCGACCCGGATGCGGCGTTTGACCTGAGGAAATTCCCGCCCGATGCCAAGGGCCGGTTCGTCAATTCGATCATGAAAGGCAAGAACCAGATGCCGCCGTGGGCCGATCTGCTCAAGCCCGCTGACGTGGACGCCTTGTGGGCGTACGTCATCACGGAACAAAAGCAGTAGGCGGCCCGGGACTATCGTCATGCAGACTCACACCTATCCCCTGACGGCAGTCGTGCTGCACTGGCTGCTGGCGCTGCTCGTCTTAGGGCTCTTCGGGCTCGGCTGGTACATGGTCGGCATCCCGAAAGGCACCCCGCCGGTCGCGTATTTCTACAATCTGCACAAGTCGATCGGGCTCGTCGCAGCGCTGCCGATCGTGCTCCTGATCTGGTGGCGGTGCACGCATGTTCCGCCGCCGTTGCCGGCCACACTGCCCGTCTGGCAGGCGCGGGCGGCGCACGTGAACCATGTGCTGTTCTACATCTGCCTCGTGGTGCTGGTTGCGAGCGGCTTCATCGAGTCGAATTTCACCAAGTTCGGCGTCAAGTTTTTCGGCCTCCAGCTGCCCATCCTCGGCTGGGAAGACAAAGCCCTCTACCGTATATTCAACCGCATCCACGTCTACACCTCGTATTTCTTCGTGGCACTGATGGCAGTCCACATTGCAGCCGCGCTCAAGCACCTGCTCATCAACCGCGACGGCGTCTTTCAGCGCATGTGGGGGATCGCGTCGGGCCTGCGCCCGACGAAACCCTGATCTTCCCGCCGCGCGGGCGGCAAGAAAAACCAAAGGAGGAGACCCGATGTACAAGCCCGCTCGAAATGGAATCATTCTGCTGGTCGCCGCAGCATGCCTGGCGGTGGCGCCGGCGTGGGCGGGGCTCGCCCTGGTCGGCAACGAGAACGGCGGCACGATCTCGCTCATCGACACCGTCAAGGACGAGGTCGTGGGCGAGATCAAAACCGGCGGCAAGCCGCGCGGCACGGCAATCCATGCGGCGCGCAAGCTCGCGTACGTTTCCGACCAGGGCAGCAACGCGTTGCTGGTCATCGATCTGGAAAAACGCGCCGTCGTCCGCAAGATCGACCTGGGTGAATCGCCCGAAGGGGTGTACATCTCGCCCGACGGCAGGTTGGTGACGGCCTCGGTCGAGCTCACCAACAGCGTCGTTTTCATCGACACGGGCAAGGACGAGATCGCGTGGCGCATCAAGATCAAGGGGGAAAACCCCGAGCACGCAGTGTTCTCTCCCGACAGCCGCTACGTCTACGTGAGCGCCGAAGAGGACGACAAGCTGGAGGTCATCGACGTGGCGGGACGCAGCCTCGTCGCCCAGCTCACCGTGGGAACCCGCCCGCGGGGCATCGCCTTCACTCCCGACGGCGCGAAGGCTTACGTTGCCTGCGAGCGGGCCGATACCGTGTACGTGCTGGACGCGCGAGCGCACAAGATCCTGCGCACCATCAAGGCGGGGCTCCGTTCCAACGGGCTCGCCATGCATCCGGACGGCAAGCGCGTCTACCTTACCAACGGTGGAGATGGCAACGTCATGGTCATAGACACCGCGACCGACCAGGTTACAGCGACCATCAAGGTCGGCAACCGGCCATGGAACATGGCGATTACCCGCGACGGCGCCAAGCTCTACGTCGCGAACGGCCGGTCGAACAGCGTCTCCGTGATCGACACCGCCAGGAACGCCGTCGTGAAGGAGATCAAGGTCGGCGATACGCCGTGGGGGGTGCAGATCTGGGAGTGAACGGGCAACGTTGAACAGATGGCGCCCCGCCTTCGCTGATCGTCATATTTTTTTCGTTCGGGCCTGCACGAGACCATGGGGTGAGCAACGCAAATCGCGTGATGTCGTTGTGGCAGCGGCTGTCCAGGATGCCGGGCGGCAAATGGTGGTTTTCCCGGCTGCTGTGCATGAAGGCACCGTACTTCGGCAGCATCCGGCCGCGAATCAGGGAGCTGCGTCCCGGATATTGCGAAGTGCATGTCAAAAAACGGCGCGCCGTGCTCAATCACATCGGTACCGTTCACGCCATCGCGATGTGCAACATGGCCGAGCTTGCCGGCGGGTGCGTGACGGAGGTCAGCATTCCGCCGACGCATCGCTGGATTCCCAAAGGAATGACGGTGCAATACCTGAGAAGGGCCGAGACCGATTTGCGGGCCGTAGCGGAACTGGGTCCCTTACCGCAGCTCGGCGCGGCCGCCGAGCTGCCAGTGACAGTCAACGTCAAGGACATGAGCGGCCAGGAAGTTTTTCGCGCTGTCATCACCATGTGGGTGTCGTCCCGGAAAGCGTGACCCCGAACCTCGCGTCTCGCCCATCCACCATGACTTTGCGAGATATGCGTCCAGTCGCTCCCCTCTGAGCAAGAACCTCCGCCTTGCGGCCAGTTCGAGCAGATTCAGGGAACCTCGGTACCGGTCCGCTGTTCCAAGGCTCGCGCGTTAAGGGAATTGTTGCTGTCCTGGGACGATCGAGCCGGGGCCAGCTCCTTGAGCGTGCACGTTTGATAATCGGGATAATTCAGGAAGGAATAGGACCTTGAAACATTGGATACGCAGCAACCGCGGGTTCCTGATCCTCATCCTCCTCTTCGGTCTGTTTCGGGCGGCGATCGCCGACTGGAACCCCATCCCGTCCGGATCGATGCGCCCGACTCTTCTGGAAGGAGACGTCGTTTTTGTCAATCGACTGGCGTTCAATCTGAAAGTACCTCTAACCAATATCGTGATCGCCCGGCTCGGGGAACCACGCCGCGGGGACATCGTTACATTCTTCTCTCCGAAAGATGGCGTGCGGCTGATAAAGCGGGTCGTAGCCGTTCCGGGAGACACGGTGGAAATGCGGGACAAGGCCGTGATCGTGAATGGGCGCGCGGCGACCTACACGCCGCTGAGCATCGTCGTGGAGCGTGTCACGGAAGGGATCGAGGTCGACGCGCTCCGCCTGGAGGAGAGCACCGGCGATAAGGACCACGTGGTTCAATGGCTGCATGGTCCCGACGGCGAGCGACGCGACAGCTTCGGCCCGGTAGTAGTCCCGCCGGATAGCTTCCTGATGCTCGGCGACAATCGCGACAACAGCGCCGATTCGCGATACTTCGGCATGGTGCCCCGTGAGCTTCTGATCGGACGCGCCGTAGCGGTCCTGGTGTCGGCGGACATTACAGGCAATTGGGCGCCACGCCTCGAGCGCTTTGGCGAGCACCTGGACTGAGTCCTGCCGTGCTGGGGTCGAAGTCAATAAGCAGTGCGCTGGCGCCGAACCAAGTTCGAAGGCGCCAGGTCACATCGATATGGCCGATGCCCCCACTCGCTATGTCCCGCCGGATCCGACCTTGATCGACGCCGGCACCGGCGAGGCGCTGCGTTACTGGTCGAAGACGCTCGAAACCGATCCGGAGAAGATCCGCCAGGCGGTCTGCAAGGTCGGTCCGATCCTGGACGACGTCAAAACGGAGCTGGGCATCGGCGGGGTCGGCTAAGCCTTGGGAATCCACAGCCAGCCATTCACGTTAACCGGAATTTTGTGGTCACAAGACGGCGAAATTCCGCATCATCATCCCATCCTCGTGCTCCAGGTTGTGGCAGTGGAGCATGTAGCGCTGCCGGCCGCGGAACGCGGTGTCTTCGGGTAGCGCGAAATCAACCGCCAGCCAGACCGTCTCGTTCGGCCACACCACGACCGTATCCTTGACCCCGAGGTCGGTCGGCAGGCGCCCCGAGCTCTCGGCCGCGAGCGCACGCGCCGGGCCGAACGTGCCCTGGCGCCGCAGCACGCGGAAGCCGAAGCCGTGCAGATGCATCGGGTGCGGCATCGAGATCGGGCTGTTTCTCACTTCCCAGACTTCGCGCGCACCGCGCCCCACCGAGAACGCCAACTCGTCGGCGCGGTACGGCGTCTGGTCGATGAGGAAACCGGCGCGCTCGTCGAAGTCGAGCCGCATGCGCCGTGACACGGTGTCGGTCGCCGCCGCCGCGTCCGCGAGCGCCGAGATCCTCGCCGGCAATGGAGGGAGCGGCTGTTGCCCGGGGCCGACACGCAACGTGAACAATGCAAGCTCCGCCCCGTCCGGGAGGAAACCGGCCGCGTCGCTCTCGCTTGCGCTGGCACAGATCCGCTCCGCGGCGAGCGCCGGATAGCGCTCACGCCCGGGATGCGGATGCGCAAGCTTCCCGCCGCGCGCCTGGTGACGCGGATCGAACGCAAGGCTTACCGCCGCGACTTCCCGGCGTCCGGAGACGTCGATCGCTATATCCACGCGTTCGGCAGAGTAGACGAAGACCCGCTCCACGGGGATGGGCGCGGCAAGCAGGCCGCCGTCGGTGCCGAGGAGGTGAAAAGGAATATCCGCGCGCCCCTCGCGCGCGTCTCCTCTTCCGGCATCCCTGAATGCGAGCAGCACGCCCCGCGCATTGGATGCATTGAGCAATTGCAGCCGGACCCAGCCCTGTGTCACCGGTATCTCGACATCCGGCGCGCCATTTACGAGCGCGCGGTTGCCGAACCAGCCGTGCACGCAGTCTTCCGGGGACGGCGCGTACGGGCGCAGCGAGCCTCCGGCGATGCGGGTATCGGCCACTGCGAGCGCCAGCCGGTTCCCTGGCGTCAGGGCAAGGGCGGAATCAAGCGCGGCGTCTTCGTCGTCGGTGACGACGAGCAGGCCCGCAAGTCCGGCGTGGACTTGCTCGGCGGTAAAGCCATGCGGATGGGAATGCAACCAGTAAAGTCCCGCCCGGTTCTTCACGTCGAAACGCAGCGCCTTGCTCGCCCCGGGGGGAATTTCGTCGAAACCGGCGCCGTCCTGTGCTTCGGGCAACGTCAGACCGTGGAAGTGAACCGTCGTGGGCTGCGGCAATCTGTTCTCGATCGATGCGTCGAGACGGTCGCCGCGCCGCGCCACGAGGATCGGCCGGGCGATCTGCTCGCCACCCACGTCGGCAACGTAGCGGCAGCGGCCCAGAATCGGATCGGTGCGCTCGACGATCAGGCGGCGCAGCGCACCGAGCGCCGCCACGCTACCGCCGGACAGGGCCGGCAAGGGGCCGCGCTCACCGCCACCCGTAGAACGGCAGCCGTATACCGCGCCGAGCGACGCAGCGCCAGCCGCAAGGAATCGTCGCCGGTTCAATTGCGCAGTGCCGTCACCCGCGACGGCGGGAGAGACTCGGTACGATGAACACGATCCCCCGACCTCCTTCGAGCAGCGCTACGCGACTGCGCAGCGCCGCATGACGCTCAAGCTATCCGGGGAATTATAGCGGCTAGGGAAACGCAAACACGCTTCAACAAACACATTGCGTGCTACATGCGACTGCCAGGCTTCTGGCCGGACTTCTTCTCCGTAGGATCCTCGTCGGGACTCACGGGCCCGCCCGGCGTCGCGACAGCTACCGGATCGCTCGTGGGAAAGGTCTCCTTCAGCGCCTCGTCGAGCTGGCGGTCTATCTCTTCCTGCGTTTTTTCCTTTCGTTTTCTCTTCAGGTCCGGTCGCTTTTTGGGCATGCGGGGATAGTTCATCACAAATTCTCCGTGTCGTTATCGATGTGGACGCACCGGTGCAGGCGCTCAAAGCCGCAGCGCGTACTGCACGCCTTGCTGTACGTCACCGGATGTCTTTGTCGGGTTAACATTCGGCGCAGCCGTTTGCTCGATGTCACGGGCGCCGTGCTCGCGGAACACACTGACAGCCAGGCATTTGGAGACGTTGTCCGCGGCATTGACTGCAACCTGGATTCCGCCCGGCTGCTCAGCATTGCGGCGGCCATAGCTACGTTGAGAGGCGTAATGGCTCCGGCGCCGGGCCGAAACCAGCGTCCGGACACGTTCCGACGGAACGCATGACCGCAGCAGCTTGCGTACCGCCGACGTCGCCTGGTTTTCTGCTTCAAACGTGCCTGTCACGACGGTAGCCATGTGGCGAACTCCTCTTCCGCGGGAATATCAACGCGTGACGCCGCAACCCTCGTGCCAGAAATAATTTTGCTTTATGGATCAGATTGATAGGTCGAAAGAGGTGACCCCACATCGAGGCAGCAGTGTCGCCAGCCAGCAACGACGCCCTGCGTTGCCCTGGTCAGTCGCCTGATTTCACTGAAATTCGGATGTCGGGGAGTCCCGACAGAGGCCATGCAGGCTGAGCGGCTGGCGATGATCGAGACGCCCTACAGTTGTACTATTGCGGGCAAAGGAGCATATGAAGCACAAACTGGCGGCACCTGCACTGGCGATAGTGCTGGCGTTCGTCCTCGCGACCGATACCGCGTGGGCACGTGGTGGCGGGCGCGGCTCGCACTCCGGTGGCCGGCATTCGGGCAGTGGCGCTCATGCGGGCAGCGGTCACCATGCCGGGGGCGGTCGGCATGCGGGGGGTGCTCATCACTTCGGGAGCGTCCCAGCGCGGAACCGATTTTTCGCCCGTCCGCCCGTGCACGTGGGTGCGTTCTTCGCCGTCCCTGCGTACGCGTACTTCCCGACGCTCCTGCCTGCCGTAGTCGTGCCGTATGCGGCGGTGGATTACATCGAAAAAGGCCCGGAGCGCCCGGCGCCCGAAAGCTATTGGTACTACTGTCCTGAAGGACAGCTTTACTATCCGTACATCGAACAGTGCCCCGGCGGCTGGCAGCTCGTCGTTCCCGGGCCTGTGCCCTAGCAGCAGGAATTACGGCTCTTCATCAGTTCCAGTACGGCGCAGTGCCGGGTGGCAGCGGGACGTCGTGAGCGAGCAGGGTCATGGCGATCATGATGTAGTAGCCCACCAGCCCGGCAAGCTCGACCGCGCCGGCGATCTTGAACGTTTCGACCACCCGCGCATACGCCTCGTCCGACACTTTCCCCTTGCTAACCAGCTGCGAGACGAAATCGTACACTGCAGCCTCATCCGGCTTCATTCCTTCAGGCCGCCGCCTGTCTTTCACCGCGTCGACGATGCCCTGCGCGAGGCCGCCTTTCACGGCGAGCGGCGCGTGCGCGTGCCACTCGTACTGGCAGTTGAAATGCCGGGCCGTGATGATGATGGCGAATTCGGAGAGCCGCGGCGGATAGCTCGTGTTGAAACGGAGGTACTCTCCGAGGTGCTGTATGCGGTTGGTCAGCTCCGGCACGTGTATCAGCGCGAGAAACGGCCCGCGCACCCCGCCCCGGGGGCCGGAAGCGATGGAGTCGTAGACCTTGCGTTGATCCGCGTTGAGTTGCGCGGGGTCGATCGCGGGCAGCCGGCTCATATTGTGGATTTCCTCAAGGTTGGTCGTTGTTGAAAATCATCGACCACGGAATCACACGGAACGATGAGCACGTAGGAAATGGTCTGAACTGGTTCTAAGTCCTGCTTTGCTGGGAGTCAGTAGGTCACGCGTTACCGGTCACCGTTTCCTGGGCACATAGAGATCGGTAATAGTCCCTTCTGCCATCTCCGCGGCGAAGTACACCGTTTCGGACAGCGTGGGATGCGGATGGATGGTGAGCCCGATGTCGGTAACGTCCGCTCCCATCTCCAGCGCGAGCACCGCCTCGGCGATCAGCTCGCCCGCATTGATGCCGACGATTGCAGCGCCGAGCAGGCGGTGTGTGTTCTTGTCGATGAGCAGCTTGGTCACGCCTTCGTCGCGATCCATGGACAGCGCCCGCCCGCTTGCGGCCCAGGGAAACGATGCCTTCTCGAAATCCGCACCGCGCGCCTGCAGCTGCACTTCCGTTTCGCCCATCCAGGCGATTTCGGGATCGGTATAGGCTACCGACGGTATGGTGCGCGCGTCGAAGTGGCTCTTCTGCCCGGCGATCACTTCCGCCGCGGTCTTGCCTTCGTGGGTCGCCTTGTGCGCGAGCATGGGCTCGCCGCAGATATCGCCGATCGCGTGAATGTGCGGCACGTTCGTGCGCAGCTGCCTGTCCACGTTGATATAGCCGCGCTCGTTCACGTGCACGCCCGCGGCCTCGGCATTGATGTCTTTTCCGTTCGGGCGGCGCCCCACCGCCATCAGCACGTAGTCGAAGACTTCCGGCCCCGGGGCGCCGTCGCCCTCGTAGCCGACCTTCAGCCCGCCCTGCTGCGCTTCGATCTTCGCCACCTTGGTCTTGAGGAGTATCTTCTCGTAGCGCTTTTCGATGCGCCTCGCGAGCGGCCGCACGATATCCTTGTCCGCCCCCGGAATGAGCGAATCCATCAGCTCGACGACGGTGATCTTCGAGCCGAGCGCGTCGTAAACGGTAGCCATCTCCAGGCCGATGATTCCGCCGCCGATGACGAGCAGGCGTCTGGGCACCTCAGGCAATTCCAGCGCTCCGGTGGAATCGAAAATGCGCCTGTCCTCGTACGGGAAGCCCGGAATTCTCGCCACGCTCGAGCCGGCCGCGATGATGCAATGGTCGAAGGAAACGCTCTTCGTGCCGGCCGGCGTCTCCACGCGCATCAGATGCGGCGACGCGAATTGAGCCTTGCCCTGCACGACCTCGACCTTGCGCTGCTTTGCCAGCCCTGCGAGGCCCTTGGTGAGCTTGCCGAGCACACCCGTCTTCCAGGCGCGAAGCTTTTCCAGGCTCACCTTCGGGGGGCCGAACTCGATTCCCGCATGAGCAACTTCCTGTGCCTCGGTGAGCACCCGCGCTATGTGAAGCAGCGCTTTCGACGGTATGCAGCCGACGTTGAGGCACACGCCGCCCAGGGTCGGATAGCGTTCGACCAGCACCACCTTCTTCCCCAGGTCGGCCGCCCGGAACGCAGCGGTGTACCCGCCCGGGCCGGCGCCCAATACCAGCACCTCGGCGTGAACGTCACCTTTGGGCCCGGCGTAGGGCGTGAGCGGCGTAGGCGCAGGCGGGGCAAGCACCGTTTTCGGTTCGGCGGTTCGGGCCGGCGCTTGGGGGGGCGCGGCCGGCCCCGGAGCAGGCGGTGCTTTGGCTTCGGTCGCAGCGCCGCGCGGTTCGAGCGTAAGAATCCCGGCACCCTGGGATACCTTGTCGCCAACCCGGATCCGCACCTCCTTCACCACGCCTGCCTGCGGCGACGGCACGTCCATCGTCGCCTTGTCGGACTCGAGCGTAATGAGCGAGTCTTCCTTGTTGACGGTGTCGCCGGGCTTTACCAGGACTTCGATCACCGGAATGTCCTTGAAGTCGCCGATGTCGGGGACTGTTACTTCGATGACGCTGCTCATGGGAAGGCGCTGACCTTATCTGTGGCTGAAATCAAGCCGTGCCGTCAACGGCGCTTGAAGTCGGAAACCGAATGCGTCGACGAGTGGCTGCGAGGTGTAGAACACGTCGTTCGAGCCGGCAATACCCATGGTTCCGGCGATCGTCGTGAGGCTGCCTCGGGCCGCCGAGTCCGCCGGGATCAGGTCCGGATCTGCCCGTCGCCGAAAACGACGTACTTGAGCGAGGTCAGTCCCTCGAGCCCGACCGGACCGCGCGCGTGCAGCTTGTCGGTCGAGATGCCGATTTCCGCGCCGAGCCCGTACTCGTAGCCGTCGGCAAATCGCGTCGAGGCGTTCACGATGACCGAGCTCGAGTCCACCTCGCGCAGGAAGCGCTGCGCGTGGGCCCGATCCTCCGTCACGATCGCGTCCGTGTGCTGCGAGCCGTAGGTCGTGATGTGCTCGATCGCTTCGTCGAGGCCGTCCACCACCCGCACGGCGAGGATGGCGTCGAGGTACTCGGCGTACCAGTCTTCCTCGGTCGCCGGCTTCACCCGCGGGCCGCCCGGCCCCGAGCCGGCCTGCAAGATTTCCAGGGCTTCGTCGTCCCCCCGGAGCTCTATGCCTTTTTCCCGGTAGATGCGGCCCAGCCTGGGCAGTACGCTCCGTGCGACGGGGCGCGCCACCAGCAGCGTCTCCATGGCGTTGCAGACGCCCAGACGCTGGGTCTTCGCGTTATCGGCGATGCGTATCGCCATCTCAAGATCCGCCCTGTCGTCGATGTAGACATGGCATACCCCGTGCAGGTGCTTGATCATGGGTATGCGCGACTCGTGCATCAGTCGCTCAATCAGGCTCTTGCCGCCGCGGGGAACGATCACGTCCACGTAGTCCTGCATGGTAACCAGCTCGCCGACGGCCGCGCGGTCGGTGGTCTCGATGACCTGCACGACCGCTTCTGGCAGTCCGACGGCCGTGAGGCCTTCGTGCACGCACACCGCGATCGCCTGGTTCGACAGCAGCGCTTCCGATCCACCGCGCAGTATCGCGGCGTTTCCGGATTTGATGCACAGGCCTGCCGCGTCCGCGGTCACGTTGGGTCGCGATTCGTAGATGATGCCTACCACCCCGATCGGCACGCGCATCTGCCCCACCTTGATGCCGGATGGACGTTCCTTGACGCCGATCACTTCGCCCACGGGATCGGGCAGGGCGGCAATCTGCCTCAGTCCGTCCGCCATCGCCGAGATGACTTTGGGGGACAGCGTCAGGCGGTCGATCAACGCCGAATCGAGCTTTCCGCTCCTGGCAGCCTCGAGATCCTGCCGGTTCGCGTCGAGCAGGCGTTTCGCGTCGCGCTCTATCGCGTTGGCGATATGCGTCAGCGCCCGGTTCTTGGTCTCGGTGCCGGCCTTCGCGATCGCGCGCGAGGCCGCCCGCGCCTGCCGGCCGATACCATGCATATAAGTCTGAACGTCCACGGCACAATCATCCCTTCAATCGGGCCCCAGGGCAATGTACTCGAAGAGTCCGTCGGCGCCCTTTCAACTCAGCGCAGTCCGGCTGGCGCCGTCCGGATGACCGACTTGTGTCGAGCCTGCAGCCTTTGCCGGGAAATGAGAAGCGCCACTCAGAACAGAGCGCTCTGGCTCCGTTCTGCCGCCTGCGCGGGGCCGGGCATTTTACCCCGCTTCACCTGCGGCTTGCGGGGGGCGCCGGTGGCGAACCGCAGCCCGAGCTGCAGCAATTCGTCCCAGGCATCCCCGCGTACGAGGCCCTTGATCATACGGTCCGCTTTCGCGGCGTGCGCAATGCCCGCCTCGACCTGTTCGCGCGTGCAGCGCCTTGCGTTCTGCTGCATGAGGACCTGGTGTGACGTGCCCCAGATCTTTGTGTCGTGCCAAAGCTGCGGCGGAGTCTTGCCGGCGGCCATGGCGTCGAGCACCCGGCCGATTGCGCGTATCTCTTCCGCCATGGACCACAGCACGAGCGGCGGCGCGATCCCTTCGCCCCGCAAGCCGTCCAGCATGCGCGTAAGGTGCAACGCATCGCCTTCGAGCAGGGCCTCGCCGACTTTGAAGACGTCGTAACGCGCGACATCGAGCACGGCGTCACGCGCCTGCTCATAGCTGATTTTTCCCGCCGGAAAGACCAGCGCCAGCTTCTGTACTTCCTGGTAGGCGGCCAGCAGATTGCCCTCGACTCTGTCGGCGACGAAATCGAGCGTGTCCTGGTCCGCTTCCTGGTTCTGCGCCCTTAGCCGCCCTGCGAGCCACTCGGGCAGCGCCCGCCGTGCGACGGGCCTGGCTTCGATCACGACACCAGCGCGATCGAGCGCCTCGAACCACGCGGCCTTTTGCGCGCGCCAGTCGAGCCCCGGCAGATGGACCAGGGTCAGCGTGTCCTGCGGCAGCGCCGCACAATAGTCTTGGAGCGCCGCGGTCCCGTCGGTACCGGGCTTGCCGCCGGGGATGCGGATTTCAAGGATGCGGCGAGCGGCGAATAGCGATTGCGACCTGGCGGCGAATGCGAGCTCGCCCCATTTGAAGCCGGTATCTGCGGTGAGTACCTCGCGGTCGGTGTAACCGTCGCTGCGCGCCTTCGTGCGCACCCGATCGGTTGCTTCGACGGCGAGCAGGGTTTCGTCGCCGTATACCGCATAGAGTGGCTTAAGCCCTCGTGCGAGGTGCTGTGCAAGCTGCTCGGTGGAGATTCGCACCCGCGAATGGTAAATGGTAAATCGCGAATCGTAAACGAGGTGCAGCCGCGCCCAGCCTTACGAGCTGGTCACGGGCACCGCCTTCAGGTCTGCATTTTCGCCGTCTGGAGCCGGCGCACGAGCTGCTGCACGGCATCGCCGCGCATGTCGCGATAGAGGTTCGCCTGTTCGGTTTCCTTGGACAGAGCCTGGTCGTCGTTGAAGGAATAGTCGCGCCTGAGGACGATCTCGCTCGCGGGTATGTGCTCGCGATTCTTCTCGTCGGTCAGCCGGAACTGCACCCGGTAGCGCAGCTGGAATTCCCGCACGCGCCCGCCGGCGCCAAGGGACAAGATCTCTTTTTCCTGGCTCTCGTCGAGGATCTGCAGCACGGCCTCGGCCTGTTCCGGCCGGTCCATGATGCGGGTCGCGCTGCCGGACCGTACCGCGCGCTTCAGCTGTATCACGAACGGAGAGGTCGGCGGTGCCTGTACGTACAGCGTCTGAAAGGGCAGGATCGCCTGGCCGCGAAGCTGGAAGCCGCACGCGGCAAGGAATAGCGCGCTCGCCGCCAGAAGGATGAGCGATGCGGGATGTGGGATGAGGGTGCGCATGTCTACATAGTCTCGCATGTCGTCAAGTTATACCACAAGGTTGATGAGCTTTCCCGGCACCACCACCACCTTCTTCACCGGCTGGCCGTTGATGTGCTTCTGCACCGAGGGGTGGGCGAGCACCAGGTCCTGTACGGCGTCGTGGCCGGCTTCGCGCGGGACGCGGATATCGGCGCGCTTGCGTCCGTTGACCTGCACCACCAGTTCGATCTCGTCCTGGACCAGCGCGGCCGGGTCGGGCTCCGGCCACGGAGCCGCGAGCACCTCCTCGCCGTATCCCAGCTCGCGCCAAAGGTTGTGCGCGATGTGCGGCGTGATCGGGGAGAGCAGGCGGATGAGTATGCTCATGGCTTCCGCGATCACGGCATCCCCCGCCGGGTCGGCATCCCGTGGGGCGCGCTCGAGAGCGTTCAGCATCTTGATCGCGGCGTGGGCGACGGTATTGAACTGGAGCCGCCCCATGTCGTAGTTCGCCTGCCTCAGCAACGCATGTATTTCGAAGCGGACTTCCGCGAGTTTCTTCGGCAGCTCGGGCATCGGCCCGGCCGCAGCCTTCACGCTGCCGTTTTGCACGAGTTCATGCGCGTATGACCACAGCCTCCTCAGGAAGCGCGCGGCGCCATCGACCCCGGCGTCCGACCACATGAGCGTCATCTCGGGGGGCGAGGTGAAGATAATAAAGAAGCGCGCGATATCCGCCCCGTAATGATCGATCAGCTCCTGCGGATCGACACCGTTGTTCTTGGACTTCGACATCGTGCCGATGCCGTCGTATTCGACGGGCTTGCCGTCGGCTTTCAGAGTCGCCGCGCGATTGCCGGCGTCGTCCGCCTGGATGTCGAGATCGGCCGGGTTGTAATACGTGATGCGTCCGCCTTCGGCTTTCCTGAAGTAGATGTCGTTCAGCACCATGCCCTGCGTCAGCAGGTGCGTAAACGGCTCGCCGAAGCCGACCAGCCCGAGGTCGCGCATCACCTTGGTCCAGAAGCGGGAGTAGAGCAGATGCAATATGGCGTGCTCGATGCCGCCGATGTACTGATCGACCTCCAGCCAGTACTGCACGCGCTGGTCGACCATGCTGTCCGGGCTGTCGGCGCACGCATAGCGCATGTAATACCAGGACGAGTCCACGAAGGTGTCCATAGTGTCGGTTTCCCGCCGCGCCGGCTTGCCGCATCTCGGACACTCGCAGTTCACGAAGTCCGCGCGCTTGTTGAGCGGGTTGCCGGTGCCGTCCGGCACGCAGTCCTCGGGCAGAACGACCGGCAGCTCGCTGTCCGGTACGGGCACGTCGCCACAGCCCGCGCAATGGATGATCGGGATCGGCGTGCCCCAGTAGCGCTGGCGCGAGATGCCCCAGTCCCGCAGGCGCCAGAGCACCTGCTTGTCGCCCAGCCCCTTGGCTTTCAGATCGGCGGCAATCGCGTCCACGGCGCGCTCATAGTCCAGACCGTCGTACCTGCCCGAGTTGACGCACAGGCCGTGCTCGACGTACGCCTCCTTGAGCGGCAGCTCGAGCTCGCCCTCCACTGGCTTGATCACGGCCTTTACGGGCAGGCGATATTCGACCGCAAACTCGAAATCGCGCTGATCGTGGCCGGGCACGCCCATGACTGCACCCTCGCCGTAGGCCATGAGCACGTAGTTGCCGACCCAGACCGGGATCTTCTCGCTGGTGAGCGGATGCGTGACGGTCAGCCCCGTCGGCATGCCTTTCTTCTCCATCGTCGCGAGGTCGGCTTCCATCACGCTGCCGCGCTTGCACTCTTCGATGAAGGCGGCGAGCTGCGGGTTGTCTTTTGCCGCGCGTGCGGCAAGAGGATGCTCGGCCGCCAGCGCGACGAAGGTCACTCCGATGATGGTGTCGGCGCGGGTGGTGAATACCCACAGTTTTTCGTTCCGGCCGTCGAGCTCGTAGGGGAAGGCAAAGCGCACGCCGTAGCTTTTCCCTATCCAGTTCGCCTGCATCGTCTTCACCCGCTCGGGCCAGCCCGGTAGCTTTTCCAGGGCTGCGAGCAGCTCTTCGGCGTAGCGCGTGATCGCCATGTAGTACATCGGGATCTCGCGCTTCTCCACGGGCGCGCCGGTGCGCCAGCCGCGGCCGTCGATGACCTGCTCGTTGGCGAGCACCGTCTGATCGACCGGATCCCAGTTGACCGTCCCGGTCGTCTTATAGACGAGCCCTTTCTCGAGCATGCGCAGAAACAGCCACTGGTTCCAGCGGTAGTAGTCGGGCTTGCACGTCGCCAGCTCGCGCGACCAGTCGAGCGCGAAGCCGAGCGAGCGCAGCTGCCGCTTCATGTACGCGATGTTGTCGTAAGTCCACTTCGCGGGCGCCACTTCGTTCGCCATCGCAGCGTTCTCGGCGGGCAGGCCGAACGCGTCCCAGCCCATCGGCTGCAGAACGTTGTAGCCGCGCATGCGGTGGTAGCGGGTGAGGACGTCGCCTATCGTATAATTGCGCACGTGCCCCATGTGGAGCTTGCCCGACGGGTACGGAAACATGGACAGGCAGTAGTACTTCGGCTTGCCCGGCGTTTCCTCCGCGCGGAACGCGCGGGTCCGTTCCCAGTATTCCTGGGCTTCGCGCTCGATGAGGTGCGGATTGTATTTCTGCTCCATGGCTCTCCATGGCCGGCCGTGCGAAAAGTCACGATTATAGACTCATCTGCGCCGGCCATTCCCCCGTATAACTCCGGCGACAGACGAATTGGGACGGGACATCCGCATGCATTTCAGAATCTGTATGGCCGCCGCGGTATGCGCGTTGCTGGCTGCGCCGGTACACGCGGTGACGCTGACCGTGGAAGGCATGGCGAGTCCTGCCTGGGTCGAGCGCGCCGGCACGCCGGAGCGCGTTCCGCTGGAGGTGGGAATGGCGCTCCGCAATCAGGATCGGGTCGTTACCGGTAACGGCTCGCGAGCGCTGCTCAGGCTCGCGGACGGAAGCGCCGTCAAGCTCGGGGAAAATGCGCTGCTCAATCTGGACGGCCTCGCCGAAAAGCGGGATGACCGGGCGCGCAAGCTCGTTACCGCGTCGCTCGACGTCGCGCGCGGGGCGTTCCGTTTCACCACCGATCTGTTCGCCAGGCGGGAAGCCGCTCGCGACGTGAAGATCAGGATCGCCTCCGTCACCGCCGGCATACGGGGCACCGATATCTGGGGCAAGTCGGACGACCGGCGCGACCTCGTGTGCCTGATCGAAGGCAAGGTGGAGGTCTCGCGCGGGTCGGACGCTCCCGTCACGCTCGATCAGCCGCTCGATTTCTACGTTGCGCCGAAGGACGGCTCGGCTCCGACCAAATCCAGAGTCGATCAGCGGCAGCTCGACGCGTGGGCCGCGGAAACGGAACTCGGCACGGCGGCAGGGGGCGTGCGGCGCGGCGGCAGATTCACGGTGGACGTGAGCGCGTCGACCGATCAGCAAACCGCGTTGCGCGACTACGACACGCTCCGGCAGGGCGGCTTCCCGGCGGCGATCCAGGCCTTGAGAGGCCCGCAGTATCGCGTGCGGATCGTCAACATTCCGACCCGGAAGGACGCGCAGGCGCTGGTCGAGAAGCTCAAGAGCATGGGGATGGAGCAGGCCGCGGTCGGCAAGTAGTGTCTTATAATCGGCGCGGGTTCTCGCGCCGCTCATGTCTCCAGAGTTTCTCTCCGGCCTCAACGAACGACAGCTCGAAGCGGTCACGCTCCCGCACCAGTCCGCGTTGATCCTCGCGGGCGCCGGCAGCGGCAAGACCCGCGTGCTGACGACGCGCATCGCGTGGCTCATCCAGACCGGGCAGGTAAGCCCCGCGGGGCTGGTCGCCGTCACTTTCACCAACAAGTCGGCCAAAGAGATGCTCACGCGCATCTCTGCCATGCTGCCGATCAATACGCGCGGAATGTGGGTGGGCACCTTCCACGGCCTCGCCAACCGCATGCTGCGCATCCATCACCGCGAGGCCAACCTTCCGCAGCTCTTCCAGATCCTCGACACGCAGGACCAGCTTGCGCTCATTAAGCGCCTGCTGAAGTCGCTCAACGTGGATGAGGACCGCTTCCCCCCGCGCCAGGTGCAGTGGTTCATCGCCGCCAACAAGGAGGAAGGGCTGCGCGCGCCGCAGGCGGAGGCGCACGACGAGTTCACGCGTCGCACGGTGGAGATCTACGCGGCCTACGACGAGCAGTGCCAGCGGGAAGGGGTGGTCGATTTCGCCGAGCTGCTGCTGCGTTCCTACGAGCTGCTGGCGAAGAACGACACATTGCGCGAGCACTACCGGGCGCGCTTCCGCCATGTGCTGGTGGACGAGTTCCAGGACACCAACCGCCTGCAGTATCAGTGGCTTAAGCTCCTCGCGCTGCCTCTGCGCAGGCTGAGTCCCGCCCCGGCCCAGCCCGCTCCCCTGGCGGGTGAGGAAACGGCAAGGGCTGCGATTTTTGCGGTCGGAGACGACGACCAGTCCATATACGCCTTCCGCGGCGCCTCGGCCGCGAACATGCAGGACCTGCAGCGCGACTTCGCGATCGAGCGAGTGATCAAGCTCGAGCAGAATTACCGCTCCCACGGCCACATACTTGACGCCGCCAATGCGCTGATCGCCCACAACCGCCGGCGTCTCGGCAAGAACCTGTGGACTGCGGAAAGCAAGGGCGAACCGCTGCGCGTGTTCGACGCGGCCACCGACACCGAGGAGGCTCATTTCATCGTCGGGGAAGCCAAGGCGCTGAATGCCGGCGGAACCGCACTGAACCAGATAGCCGTGCTCTACCGCTCCAACGCTCAATCGCGGGTACTGGAGCACGCGTTGTTCAATGCGGCGATGCCATACCGGGTGTACGGCGGCCTGCGCTTTTTCGAGCGGCAGGAAATCAAGCATGCGCTGGCGTACTTGCGGCTCGTTGCGAACCGGGAGGACGACGGGGCGCTCATGCGCATCATCAACTTTCCCGCGCGCGGCATCGGCAGCCGCACTCTGGAGCAGCTGCAGGAGACGGCCAGGGAGAACGGCACGAGCCTGTGGGGAGCTGCGATCCTCAAGGCGGAAGGCGGAAGGCGGAAGGCGGAAAGCGACGAGCCTCACGGCCTGGAGCGCCCATCACCCATCACCCATCACCCATTACCTGCCAAAGGCATTCCTGCGTTCGTTGCGCTGATCGAGCAGGTGGCGGAACGCATGAAGGGCTGGCCGCTCACCGAGATGATCGAGCACGTCGTCCAGGAAAGCGGCTTGCGGGCGCACTACCAGTCGGAAAAGGACGGTGCCGACCGGCTCGAGAATCTGGCTGAACTGACCAATGCGGCAGCGACCTTCGTCGCCGAGCGTGACGTGCACCCGGCGGGTGAATCGCCGGGCAGCGAGGGGGAAGCGCGCGAACCCGACGAGCTCACCGCCTTCCTCGCTCACGCGGCGCTGGAGGCCGGCGAGCACCAGGCGGGAGCCGGCGCGGACGCGCTGCAGCTCATGACCGTGCACTCGGCGAAGGGGCTGGAGTTTCACAGCGTGTTTCTGAGCGGCCTGGAGGAAGGGCTGTTTCCGAACGAGAACAGCCTGACGGAGGCCGATGGCATCGAAGAAGAGAGGCGGTTGATGTATGTCGCGCTGACGCGGGCGCGCCGGCGGCTCTACCTCTCTCTGGCGCAGAGCCGGATGCTCCACGGCCAGACGCGCTACGGGATCCCTTCGCGCTTCTTTCAGGAGATCCCTGAACCGCTGATGCGCCGCATCAACCGCAGTTTGAAGTTTGAGGTTTCAAGTTCGAAGTTAGGGTCTTCAGACTTCAAACTTCAAACTTCAAACTTGGAACCAGGTATCCCGTGGCGCGTCGGGCAGAGCGTCGTCCACGCCAAGTTCGGCACCGGCGTCATAGTCAACGCTGAAGGGCGCGGAGCCGATGCGCGCGTGCAGGTCAATTTCAGGAAGGGCGGACTGAAATGGCTGATGCTCGAGTACGCGAAGCTCGCACCCGCCTGACGACGCCCGCCCCGCGCTAGCTGGAAAGGAATGGACCGGCGCGCTCTCCGGCGCGAGCGGCGGCAAAGAGGTCTTTGTAACTCGTGTAGATCGATGGAACGAGAACAGGCGCCAGCAGCCACAGGCCCAGGTCGTATTCCTTGAATCTGACTCCGATCGGCACCAGGACCATCAGCCCGATGAAAAGCACAGCACCATACACCAGCATGGGCAACGCGTTCTTCAGGCACGCGACAAAGCTCAATTTCATCGCTTCGAACGGCCTGGTGTCGTTAAAGTAGACCAGCAGCGGCGCAAACCACAGCGCCATCAGCAGGGGCAGCGACAAAGTGGCGCCGATGAGCGCCGCTTTGGCGACGTTCATTGTCGCGGCCTGCAGCTGCTCCGCCATCTGCGGCGTGATCGTAGGGTTCTCCGACAGGGTCCTGGCCATCGCAGTCATCGAGTCGCCCCCGATCGCGACGATGACCATAAGTATGACCAGGTTGCCGACCAGAGAGATGCCGCCGATGGTCACGAGCTGCCCCGGATTCTTCTGGAATCCCTTCATCAGGTGACCGAGCTCGAGCTTCCCCCCCTGATCGAGCGATCTGCAGCCGTCCATCAGCCCCACGACGAACACCGGCATCAGCAGCACCGCGACGATGGAGAGCAGCGCGGCGAGCCCGAGGAAGGGAATCATGTACAGCACCTTCTTCGCTATGAACAGGATCAACAACAGGGCGACAAAGAGCGCGGGGCTGCGCAGGAAGAGCTGGAATCCCTCGACGATCCACGCCCATCCCCGGGCGGCGCCTACGGTACGAGGTTGCGGGTCCATCGGATCAGCGGCTGCGCAACGGCAATCATTCGGGTGCCGATAGCGATTATAGCGGCATTCAGCCTGCGAGTTGCGGCAGCTCGCGCGCCCGCGCGATGTGCTGCGTGAGTATGCGCCGGAAATGATCGGGATCCTTGGCGTGCGTCAGCTCGCCCGGTCGGGGCAGATGAAAGTCGTAGAGCCGCGACACCCAGAAGCGCAGCGCCGCGGCGCGCACCATGACATGCCAGGCGCCGCGCTCGGTCGCCAGGAACGGACGGATGGCGCGGTATGCCTCGATCAGGGCCTGCGTGTGCACCGGATCGAGCGCACCGGTCTCATCCACGCACCAGTCGTTGACGGTGATGGCCACATCGTAGAGCAACGCATCCGTGCAGGCGAAGTAGAAATCGATCACACCGGAGACGCGGTCATCCTCGAACAGCACGTTGTCGCGGAAGAGATCGGCATGGATGGCCCCGCGCGGCAGATCGGTTAGGCGGTGGAAAGATTGAAAATCCACTTCCTCGCGCAGCAGGGCGGCGTCACCCGGATCGAGAAAAGGCCTCAACTCGGGCATGACGCTTCTCCACCAGCGCGGTCCGCGCGGATTTTCCATGACGCTCCCGTACGTGCGGCCGGCGACGTGAATATCGGCGAGCATGGCTCCTACCAGCCGGCAATGCGCAGGACCGACGCGGGCCAGGTCCTTGCCGGAGAGAAAGCTCACCAGCGCGGCCGGCTTGCCGTTGAGCTCGCCGAAGAAGGCGTCAGAGCGGTTCGCGATGGGCTGCGGCGCGGGCACCCCACGACCCGCGAGGTGAGCCATCAAATTGAGATAGAACGGCAGTTCGTGGGACTTGAGCTTCTCGAACAGAGTGAGTACGAAGCGACCCGCGGTGGTCGTGACGAAGTAGTTGGTATTCTCGATTCCGGCCGTTATGCCCGCCAGATCGCGCAGCGTACCGATGGAATAATTCTTGAGCCAGGCGTCGAGCTGCTGGTGAGTGACGGTGGTGAAAACAGACATGCGGTGAATGGTAAATAGTAAACGGCGAATAGAAAACCCCGACAGGGCTTCTACCGTTCACCGTTCACTGTTCACCATTCACCCTTCACGGCTGTCAGAAGGTGAAAATCACCCACATGGGAGGGCGGATCAGGCTGCCCTGGTCCGTGTCGTTCCGAACGAACTTCCCGTCGCCGGTCTGATCGACGAGGAAATAAGGTACGCCGTGCGGCGGCGTGACCTTGATCATGTAGAGCTTCCCGCCTATGCGGTACTCTTCCACCGTGTCGGTGCCGCGCTTCAATATCGTTACCTGCGGCTCGAGCGCGGGATCGAGCTCGTAACCTGGCGGCGGCGGAGGCGGTTCCGGGAGCGGCTGCAGGTTGGGCGGCCTGCCGGACGTCTGCGCTGCCGCCGGCAGCGTCAGAGCGAGCACGACGCCGGCTACGAATGAACGCTTCATGACCATGCTGTTTTTGACCCCTCTTTATTGTCGTAGTTTCCCGTCTGGCATCATAGCAGGATTGAGGATGGGCGGGCGACCGCGCGACATTGGGAACGTCTCAACATGCAAGACTGTCACGCGATCGTAATATCGATGCGGAGCCTTTCACAGGTTGAGGAGTACTTCGCGCTCGACGGCGGAGGGCTCGAAGCCGCGTAACTCGTAGTATTTGAAAATGGCGTCCACCACCGCGCTCGGCTCGTTGTGGATCTGGATGAGGTTCACGTCGGCGGCATCGATCATGCCTTCTCCGACCAGCGCTTCGCGGAACCAGGCGAGCAAGCCGCGCCAGAAGGGCTCGTGCACCAGTATGATCGGCATCCTGCGCGTTTTGCCGGTTTGCACTAGGGTAAGCGCCTCGAACAGCTCGTCCAGAGTGCCGTAGCCGCCGGGCATGACGACCCAGGCGGTGGCGAACTTGACGAACATCACTTTGCGCGCAAAAAAGTGGTGGAAAGTCTGGCTGATGTCCTGGTAGAGATTCGACACCTGCTCGTGCGGGAGCTGGATGTTGAGCCCCACGCTCGGGCTGCGGCCCTGGTAGGCGCCCCTGTTCACCGCCTCCATGATTCCAGGACCGCCGCCGGAGATCACGCTGAATCCGGCATCCGAGAGCTGGCGGGCGATTTCCTCTGCGAGCGCGAAATAGGGATGGTCCCGCGGCGTGCGCGCGCTGCCGAAGATGCTGACTGCAGGACGGATGGCGCTCAGGCGCTCCGTGGCCTCGACGAATTCTGACATAATGTCGAACACGCGCCACGACTCGCGCGCGGACCAGGATTTTTCGGCGAGTTCGGGCGAAAGGGCGTTCGCGAGCTTGTCTTTTTCGGTCAACATATCAATTCCGATAATGGTGATTGGTGAGTGGACGGGAATTATAGAACGTCCCCACGGCTCGCTGCCCGCAGATCGCCATAGAACCTATAGGTTCTAGATTGAAGACGCTCCTGCTCGTCGACGGCTCGTCGTACTTCTATCGTGCGTTCCACGCGCTCCCGGACCTGCGCAACAGCAAAGGGGAGCCGACCGGCGCGATCTACGGCGTGCTGAACATGCTGCGCAAGCTGCAGAAAGAGACCCCGGCCGACTATCTCGCCTGCGTTTTCGACGCCAAGGGCAAGACCTTCCGCGACGACGTCTATCCCGAGTACAAGGCGACCCGCGCACCGATGCCGGACGATCTCGGCGTGCAGGTCCCGCCCCTCAAGGAAGCCATCACCGCCATGGGCTGGCCGCTGATCGAAATGCCGGGAGTCGAGGCAGACGACGTCATCGGCACGCTCGCCAAGGAGGCCGAGCGCACTGGCATGCGCGTCGTCATCTCGACGGGCGACAAGGACATGGCGCAGCTCGTGAGCCCGCAGGTCGTGCTCGTCAACACGATGTCGAACGAAACTCTCGATGAGGCGGGCGTCGCGGCAAAGTTCGGCGTCGACGCAGGGCACTTCATCGACTACCTGACGCTGATCGGGGACAGCATAGACAACGTTCCGGGCGTGGAAAAGGTGGGTCCCAAGACGGCCGTCAAGTGGCTCGGCCAATACGGCAGCCTTGAAGGCGTGCTCGCGCACTCCGGCGATATCGGGGGAATGGTGGGCGAGAATCTGCGCAAGGTGCGCGACTGGCTGCCGAAGGCCCGTGAGCTGCTGACGATCAAATGCGACGTACCGCTGCCGGAGAAGGTTGTGGGCCTCGGCCTGCGGCCGGCGGATACCGTCAAGCTCGCGGAATTGTTCGACCGGTTCGAGTTCAAGTCGTGGCGCCGCGAGCTCGATGGCCAGGGAAGCGCGGAGCAGAGGTCGCGTCCGATCGTTGCGACTGATGCGGACGTTGCGCCCGCCCCCGCCCCCCAGCGTGATTCGAGCTGCAGCTACGAAACCCTGTTTACCGACCAGCAGCTCGAGGCGTGGCTGGAAAAGATCGAAAGCGCGGAGCTCGCCGCGGTAGACGCCGAGACTACAAATCCGGATCCGCTCGAGGCGCGCCTGGTCGGCCTCGCGGTTTCGGTCGAGCACGCTTGCGCCGCGTACGTGCCGCTCGCGCACCGCTACGCGGGCGCGCCCGAGCAGCTGCCACTCGAGCGGGTGCTCGAGCGGCTCAAGCCCTGGCTGGAGGACGCGGGCCGCGCCAAGCTCGCGCACGATGCCAAGCACGCGATCCACGTACTTGCGAACCACGGCATCCGGCTCGCAGGAGTGCAGCACGACACCATGCTGGAGTCCTATCTGGTGGAAAGCCACAGGTCGCACGAAATGGACAACCTCGCCGAGCGGCATCTCGCGTTGAAAACGGTCACCTACGACGAGGTGACCGGAAAGGGCGCGGGCCGCATCCCGTTCGAGCAGGTCCCGGTCGAGCGGGCCACCGAGTACAGCGCCGAGGAAGCCGACGTGACGCTGCGGGTGCACCACGTGCTGGGGCAGCAGGTCGAAAGCAACGAGAAGCTCGCCTGCATCTACCGCGACATCGAGCTACCCGTCATGCACGTGCTGCAGGCAATGGAGCGCAACGGCGTCCTGCTGGACGTGGCGCTGCTCGCCGAGCTCTCGCGCGAATTCGGGGCGAAGATGGGGGAAATCGAGGCCCGGGCGCACGCGGAGGCCGGCCAGCCGTTCAATCTGAACTCGCCGAAGCAGATCCAGGAGATCCTCTTCGAGAAGCGCGGACTGCCGGTGCTGAAGAAAACTCCGAGCGGGACGCCGTCCACGGACGAGGACGTGCTCGAGCAGCTCGCGCTCGATCATCCGCTGCCCCGGATGATCCTCGACTATCGCGGGCTCACGAAGCTCAAGTCTACCTATACGGACAAGCTGCCCGAATCGATCAACCGCAGGACCGGGCGCGTGCACACGAACTACGGCCAGGCGGTGGCCGTCACCGGACGGCTCGCGAGCAACGACCCCAACCTGCAGAATATCCCGATCCGCACTGCGGAGGGTCGCCGCATCCGGGAAGCTTTCATCGCGCCCGCCGGCAGCCACATCGTCTCGGCCGATTATTCGCAGGTCGAGCTGCGCATCATGGCGCACATTTCGCAGGACGCAAGCCTCCTGAAGGCGTTCGCCGCGGCCGAGGACATCCATCGCGCTACCGCTTCCGAGATCTTCGGCATGGCATTGAGCGAGGTGGGAGCCGAGCAGCGACGGTACGCCAAGGTGATCAATTTCGGGCTCATCTACGGCATGTCGGCGTTCGGCCTGGCGCGCCAGCTCGGCATCGAGCGCTCGGCGGCTCAACAGTACATGGACCGCTACTTCACGCGCTATCCGGGGGTGGCTGAATACATGCGCCGCACGCGGGACATGGCGCGCGAGCGGGGTTATGTGGAGACGGTATTCGGGCGCAGGTTGTGGCTGCCGGACATCCGCAGCGGCGCGCCTGCGCGCCGGCAGGGCGCGGAACGCGCTGCGATCAACGCGCCGATGCAGGGAACCGCGGCCGATCTCATCAAGATGGCGATGATCGCCGTCGATCGCTGGCTCACGGCGCGGCACCTCGCGTCCAAGCTTATCATGCAGGTGCACGACGAACTCGTGCTGGAGGTGCCGGATGCGGAGCTGCAGCAAGTCAGCGCCGAGCTGCCGAAGCTCATGAGCGGCGTGGCGGAGCTGTCGGCTCCACTGGTGGTGGATGTCGGCGCCGGACCGAACTGGGACAGAGCGCACTAGGGCGACGAAGTGACGCGCGATCTGGCGCGCGGCGATGCACAGCGTCTTAATCTCGTACTCGCGCAAGGACATGCCCGCCGAGCCGCATTGAGACGCGGGCCCGTAGCGCAGAACGACAACCCTATGCCGAAGGGACAGTCCACGCGTTCGTGCGTGTCTGCGGCAGGATGAATACCACCGTCGCATTGACCGGCGTGATGCCGGGAATACTACTCCTCGCGACGCTGCTTACGTTTCCGCTGTCCTGGTTCCTGCTGCGCCTGTATCGTCGCGCCGTCATTCGCTCGATGAGCCAGCGCGTCGGGGCCCGGGAAGATGGAGCAGTTTCCCCGCCGTCAGGTGGCGGGTCTGCGGTTGCCGCAGCGCCACTGGTCGTCGAAACGGTCAGCCGCGACCGGGCGGCGGCAGCCGGTCCGGACGATCCCGCGTGGCAACAGATCCTGCGCTCCCAACGGCGGCTCGCAGCCGTTTACACGCTGGCCGGCATCGCCTATGCGCTCGTGATGGCGAGCCCCTGGGTAATCTTCCTTGGAGAGTTCCTTCCCGGCCGCTTCCTCTGGTTCGTCGGTGTCTATGCGTGGCCACTCATCGTCGCACTGTGGCTGATTACACCGGACCTGCGGACGCGGCTGCTGATCGGCATTGGCTACATCGGCGTGCTCACGGCATTGGCGGCCTGGTTGTTGCCGAGAAGTCCCGACGCAAGCCTCTCGCAACTGGTGCTGTTCTGGTCGACCACCAACGTCTTCGAGACCATCCTCGTCGCGATATTACTAGCCCGGCCGGTGCGTGCGGTCGGGCCGCTGGTGCTCGCGTTCATGGCGGTGACGCTCGTCGGCGCGGTGCTCGTGGCTCAGCTGCTCCTCGGTCATCTGTTCATCAATGCCTATGTTGCCATGACCATGGCCTTGGGACTCGATGTGGGCGCAATGTTCATCCTTCCTTATGTATTCGGCTTCGTCCTCTTCGGCGCACCAGGGTGGCTTGTGCTGTGCTGGCTGGGGCGGCGCTACCGGGACAAGCGCACGAGCGACCAGGCGTTGACCTTGGACGCACTGTGGCTGATGTTCGGAATCGTCGGATCGATCGGTTACGTGTTCGAGGGCTGGGCGTGGATCTTCACCGGGCCCGCCGCGTTTGCGGTCTACAAAGCGGCGATGATGATAGGGCTCAAGCTGCTCGTGCCCGAGCGGCAGGATGCGGGCGCGCCGCGAACACTGCTCGTGTTGCGCGTGTTCTCCCTTGGGAGCCGCAGCGAACGCCTGTTCGACCAGGTCGTCCGGCGCTGGCTGCATCTTGGCAGTATCGGCATGATCGCCGGGCCCGATCTCGTCACCTCGACCATCGAACCGCATGAGTTTCTCGCGTTCGTCGGCGGGCACCTGCCTCGTCAGTTCGTGCAGGGCAAGGACGACCTCGACCGGCGAGTGAGGGAATTCGACACGAAGCCGGATCCTGACGGTCGCTTCCGGGTCAACGAGTTCTTCTGCTTCGCCGACACCTGGCAGCCCACGATGCAGTGGCTGTCCCGGATCTCGAGCGTCGTTCTGATGGACCTGCGCAGCTTCTCGCGGAGCAATCAGGGCTGCGTGTACGAGATCGACCAACTGCTCGCGATAGTGCCGCTGGAACGGGTGCTTTTCGTCGTTGACTGCAGCACCGACCGGGAATTTTTGGCGCAGACCCTGCAGGACTTATGGCAGCGTAACCCCGTCGAGTCGCCGAACCAGCGGCTTCGGTCGCCGCGAGTCCGACTCTTCGACGCACAGTCCGGTTCCGCCCGCGAGGCGCGTGCGCTGCTCGAGCCCTTGCTCGCCGCCGGATCGGACGTGGCGCGCCCTGGTGGATAAGGCTTGCCTTCACACGTCGTGCGCTCGATCGCTCGACTTAGCGCAGGCTGCCGAATACCTTCTTCACGATATCGCTCGAGGCGCCCAGCGGGTTCGCCCGGAACGCTTTCTCCTGCTCGCCTATCATGTAATAGAGGCCGTCAAGGGTCTTCTGGGTGACGTAGCCTTCGATCGTAGCCTGGTCCTGCTTGATCAAGCCGAGGGCGGCTCCGTGCCCGGCAAGGGAGTTGTACTGCTGCGCCAGTCCCACGCGGTCGGTGGCTTTCTTCACGATCGGGAGAAAGCGCTTGGAAAGATCGCCTTGGGTCGTGCGCTTGAAGTACTCGGTCGCCGCGGTGTCTCCCCCCGTCAGGATGCCTTTGGCGTCCTGCACCGACATCTTTTTCACGGCGTCGACCAGGAGCTGCTTGGCCTCGGGCACGGCTGCCTCGGCCGCACGGTTCATGGTCAGCACCAGCTCGTCCGCCTGTTTTCGCATGCCGATCGCGCGCAGCGCGCCCTCGACCTGATGCAAGGAAGGCGGCAGAGGTATCTTGACTCTGGGGTTGCCGAAGAAGCCGTTCTCGACCCCGAGCTTGGCGACGGCGGCGATCGAGCCTTCGTTGAGCGCCTGCCGCAAGCCGTTGGTGGCATCGGTATTGGAGAGGTCCGCGAGCGACGCCGCGTGAGCCGAGGCGCAAACGACAGCAGCAACGAAAAACCCGAGAATAGTGCGCATCTTCTTCCTTTGGGCGCTCCTATTGCCGCGGAAGTCCGATTCCTTCTTCGTTCAGGCCACGCCTGCTTCGTGCGCCTGCTGGTCGGCGTGATACGACGAGCGCACGAGCGGCCCGCACGCGGCATGCATGAAACCGAGCTCGAACGCCCGACGCGCGAATTCGTCGAACACAGCGGGCTCGACGTACCGTGCCACCGGCAAATGATGTGGGCTCGGCTGTAGATACTGGCCGATCGTGAGCATCTCAACGGCGTGCGCGCGCAGATCATGCATCACCGTCACGATCTCCTCGTCGGTCTCGCCCAGCCCGACCATCAGCCCCGACTTGGTGGCTACCTTCGGATGGCGCGCCTTGAATCGCTGCAGGAGCTTGAGTGAATGGACGTAGTCGGCTCCCGGCCGCGCCTGGCGATAGAGCCGCGGCACGGTTTCCAGGTTGTGGTTCATGACGTCGGGAGGCGAGCGCGACAGGATGTCGACCGCGATCTCCAGCCGACCGCGGAAATCCGGCACCAGCACCTCGATCCGGGTGACGGGTGAGAGCTCGCGCACCGCGCGTATGCAGTCCGCAAAATGCTGCGCTCCACCGTCGCGCAGATCGTCCCGGTCCACGCTGGTGATGACGACGTACTTGAGCCCGAGCGCCGCGATTGTGCGGGCGAGGTTGAGCGGCTCGTCTGCGTCCGCCGGCAACGGCTTGCCGTGCGCCACGTCGCAGAACGGGCAGCGCCGGGTGCACAGATCGCCGAGGATCATGAACGTCGCCGTGCCCTTGCCGAAACACTCGCCGATATTGGGGCAGGAGGCCTCCTCGCATACGGTGTGCAGGCGGTGTTCGCGCAGGATGCGCTTGATTTCGCCAAAGCGCGCGCCGTGTCCGGCTTTCACCCGGATCCATTCGGGCTTCGGAAGCGGGGCGGCCGGCACGACCCTTATCGGAATGCGCGCGGTCTTGTCCCGGCCCTTCTGCTTTTCCCCCACGGCGCTCATTGCAGCACCTCCAGCATGTTGTCCGCGAGTTGGCTGCCGATCGCTTCAATCGAATCGGCGATCCCGAGCGCGCGCGCGTGGGTCACGTTCAATCCCGGAAAACCGCAGGGGTCGATTACGTCAAAGGGTGTAAGGTCCATGTCGGCGTTGAATGCGAGCCCGTGGTAGGAGCAACCGTTCCTGACGCGCAGACCCAGCGCAGCGATCTTCGCGCCGCCTACGTATACGCCCGGCGCTCCGGCCCGGCGTTCTGCGGGTATCGAATGAGCGGCAAGGAAGTCTATCACGGCCTGTTCCATGCTCCGGACCAGCGGCCGTATCGCGATATTCCGTCGCCGCATGTCCAGCAGCAGATAGACGATGACCTGCCCTGGACCGTGATAGGTGATCTGTCCGCCGCGGTCCGCCTTGATGACCGGTATGCCGTTATTCGCGCGCGGCCGATGTTCTCTGCGCCCTGCGAGGCCCAGCGTATACACGGGCGGATGCTCGGTGAGCCACAGTTCGTCCGCCGTGTCGGCGCCGCGCCGGACGGTGAAATCCTGCATGGCGCGCCATGTTGGCTCGTACTCGGCACGGCCGAGCCGGCGCACCAGCACTTCGGCCACGCGATCCTTCGGCGCTTGCACCACGCTTTCTGTGACAGCGGCCGCAGCCATAAAGGTCCTGTCCCCGCGGGCGCCTTGAGCGCTGACGGAGTCGTGCGTTCCAGCGCGCACGAACCAGCCGGCGCTCGGCGTCCGGCTCGATGGTTGTTGGATGATAAGAACGGTAGGAGAATGCCGCAACCTGAGCACAGATGCGACTGCCCGCATGATGAACAAGACCGTATTCGTTGTGGCGATATCGCTGCTCGCCGCTGCGGCGCGCGCAGGCGCTGCAGCGCCGCCGGCCGAGAGCTACGCCACCGAGCTGAGCCGCGTCTACGAAGCCACTCAGTTCATCCGGGCCGTCAAGGAGGGTTGCGACTCCGCCCACAAGGAGAACGCCGCCGCCAATGCGGCAGCCTACAACTCATGGGCCAAGCGCCACCGGGCGTTCCTCAACGAGCTGGACCGGCGTGTCATGATGCTGATCCACGGCGCGTCCACGGACGAGAAGGACTACGCGAAAAACGTGGGCAGGTACATGGGGGACGTCGTCCAGTACCGCGAAATCCTCAAGCAGGATTTCCTTGGCGGCCCGGCCGACAACGTGCAGCGCCAGTGCAACGAGTTTCCGCAGTATCTGAAAAGCGCGGAGGCGGATCTGCCGAAACGCTTTGCGGCGGAGTTGAAATCGATCCGAAAGCGCAAATTGTGACGTACAATGTCTGCCGTTTTCGGTTGAGGGAGATCCCAGATGGGCAAAGGCGACAAGCGCACGCGCCGCGGCAAGATATTCCGCGGCAGTTATGGCAAGACCCGGCCGGGGAGACCGAAGAAAAAGAAGAAAGGTAAATAGTGAACAGTGAACAGTAAACGGTAACGACCGTGCTCCCGTTCACCATTTACCGTTCACTATTCACCGAACTTAGAGAACCATCACCACCATCGGGTGGTCGCACAGCTCCCGGTACAGGCCGTCGAGCTGCGCGCGCGACGTGGCGCGGATCACACAGGTCACGCTGAGGTATTTTCCGCGCTTGCTCGCTTTCATGCTCAAGGTCCCGCCGTCGAAGTCGGGAGCGTGACGCTGCACGATCTCGAGCACCGCCTGGGCAAAGCCCGCCTGCGTCTGTCCCAGAATTTTGATCGGGAAATCGCAGGGGTATTCGATCAGCGACTGTTCCACTTGCCCCGCGATCAGGCTGCCGCCCGCATGACCTTGCGCTTGAATTCCTGGAATGCCCGGTGCAGTACTTTGAACACCGGTCCAGGCCGGCCGGAGCCGACCGGCCTGCCGTCGAGGGTAACGACCGCCAGCACTTCCTTCGTCGACGAAGTGACCCACATCTCGTCGGCGCTTCTTGCTTCGGCCTCCGGTATTCCGCGCAGCTCTATCGGAATGGCGCACGCCGCCGCCAACTCGAGCACTACGTCGTAGGTAATGCCGGGCAGGATCAAGTGGTTCTTCGGTGGCGAGAGCAATCTGCCGTTATTGATGACGAAGACGTTGCTGGCCGAGGCTTCCGTGAGCTGACCGTCGCGAAACAGCACGACCTCGGTCGCGCCGACGTCCGCCGCGGACTGCCGCAGGAGGCAATTGCCCAGCAGCGAGACCGACTTGACGTCGCACTTCAGCCAGCGGTAGTCGATTGCCGAAATGCAGGGCACGCCGTTCTCGACGAGATCCTGCGCCGGTGTGACGAGCGGGCTCGACATCATGAATACGGTCGGTTGCGCTTCCCTGGGAAAAGCGTGATCGCGCTTTGCGACGCCGCGGGTGACCTGCAGGTAGATCGATTGGTCATTGCCGGCGTGGCGGGCGATGAGATCGTGGATCAGCCGTGCCCATTCCGCTTCGGTCATCGGGTTCGCGAGGCGAATCGCGTCGAGGCTGCGTTGCAGCCGCGCAAGATGCTCCGGGAGGCGGAACGGATGCCGCGAGTAGGCCGGAATCACCTCGTACACGCCGTCGCCGAAGATGAATCCGCGGTCGAGCACGGGTATCCGGGCCTGGTCGAGCGGCATGAATTCGCCGTTCAGATAGACGATTTCACTCATATTTGGTCCTTAAGGCCCGTTGCAAAAGTCGGCACGGCCTTGATTCAGGCAAGCGCGAGGGAGACATCCCCTCATCCTCCTACTGAAACAAGAGTCGTAACGCGTCCCAGCCGCGTCCGAAAATGCCGGCGAGCGACACGTCCTCCAATGCTACTACAGGAAACTCCCCGTACGGGTTTCCGTCGAGCGTGAGTTTCAGTGTGGCGACCTGTTGTCCGGCGCGGATCGGCGCCAGCAGGGGTTGCATGCTGTCCACGCTTGCTTTGAGCTTCGCTCCGGCGCCCTTGGGCAGCGCCAGGTAGAAATCGCGGGCAAAGCCCGCCTTTACGTTGTTGGCCGAGCCTTTCCAGACCCGCAGCGTGGTAACCGGCTGGTTCTTGGCGTAGAGACGCACGCCGTCGTAGGACTGGAATCCGTGATTGAGGAGCTTCTGGCTCTCGGTGGCGCGTGTCGCTTCCGAACCTGCGCCGAGCACGACCGAGATCAGGCGGCGTTCGCCGCGGCGCGCAGAGGTGATCAGGCAGTAGCCCGCATTCTCCGTGTAACCCGTCTTCATTCCGTCCACCGTGGGATCCGTCCACAGCAGCCGGTTGCGGTTCGACTGGGTGATATTGTTGTAGCGGAACTGCTTTTGGGAGTAAACGGGGTAGTACTCCGGAAAGTCGCGGATGATGGCGGCGGCCAGCAGCGCGAGATCCCGGGCGGTGGAGTAGTGCTGGGCATGCGGTAGTCCGGTTGCGTTCGCGAAATGCGTATTCTTCAGGCCCAGCCGCTGCGCCTCGCGGTTCATCGCCTCCGCGAACTCGTCTTCGCTGCCCGCTATGAGCTCGGCGAGGGCAATGCATGCGTCGTTACCGGATTGCACGACCATGCCCCGTACGAGCTCATCCACCGTTACCGGCCTGCCGGGCTGGACGAACATGCGGGAGCCCTCGACGCGCAACGCCCGCTCCGATACCGTCACCGTTTGATCGGGGCGGAGTGTTTTCTGCTTGAGTGCGGCGAATACGAGATATGCGGTCATGAGCTTGGTGAGGGAAGCCGGCTCCACGCGTTGTTGCGCGTTGTTCGCGACCAGCGTCTGCTCGCTGTTGAAATCGAGGAGCAGCCAGGACTTCGCCGCGATCGCCGGAGCGGGCGGGACGGAAGACGGTTGCTGAGCGAGGGCTTGAAACGAGGCGAGAAGGACGAGCAAAATCAGCAGCAAGCGCATGGCAAGCGAAGATTATAACAAGCCGGCTCGCGATTACGCCCTCTAGCATACCTTGCCCGCGTCCTGCGGTGATGAAACAATCGGCGCCACTGGAGATCGATAATGCCCAAGCCGCAACTCCGCGCGTGCAGAAACGTGATTGTCGCCCTCGGCTTTTGCGTCGGACTCGTGACGGGAATCGCAGGGCGCGCCGCAGAGCCCGTCACGGCAAGCAATGCATGGGTGCGCACGCCGGCCCCCGGCCAGAAGGTCGCCGGCGCCTACATGGATCTCGTGAGCGAGGGTGACTCGGCGCTGATTGCGGTCGGTAGCCCTGCCGCCGCGCGCGCCGAGCTGCACTCCATGAACCTGGACTCGGGCGTGATGAAGATGCGCCAGGTGGAGCGCATCGATTTGCCCGCGAAACGAGTGGTAACGCTCGCACCGGGAGGCATGCACATCATGCTCGTGGATCTCCATCGCCCTCTCAAAGACGGGGACAGGGTGCCGCTCACGCTCACCATCCGTCGTGCGAGCGGTACCGCGCAAGTGAAAATCGAAGCCGTTGTGAGAGCCGCCCCGGGCATGTCACAGCACCACCACTGAGCGCACATCCCTTCACGCCCGCGGCGGGCTGTCGGTCTATCCTCGTCGCGAGGATGCCTCCAATAGGCCCTCCGGAAATCCCGTGAAATCAGCGGCCTTGCTGCCGCGGCCGGATCCCTCTTGAATTCTGCCGATGAACTCCCATATTCCCGACTGAGGCGCGATTGCGCCAGACCGATACAGGAGATGAATCATGGCAAATATCACTCGCTTCAGTCCGTTCGAGGACACGCTGGATGATTTTTTCCGCGGGTTTTTCGTACGTCCCGTAAGCTGGGAAAGCAAGGCCGCCGCACCTGCGCAATTCCGCGTGGAGGTAGCCGAGAAGGACAAGGAATACGTATTGCGCGGCGAGCTGCCGGGCGTGAAGAAGGACGACATCAACGTCACCATTGATGGTGATACCGTCGCCATCACGGCCGAAGTCAAGGGCGAAAAAGACGTAAAGGACGGCGAACGCGTGCTGCGCTCCGAGCGCCACTACGGCAAGTTGTATCGTGCCTTCACGCTCGGCCAGGCAGTCGATGAAACCGGCGCCCAGGCGAAGTATGCGGACGGCGTGCTCGAGCTGACGCTCCCGAAAAAGGCCGCAGTACAGGCAAAACGCATCACCATCCAGTAACTGTCAAACCGCAACCAAGGAGCGGCGGGCCACGGGGCCTGCCGCTTTTTTTTGCGTTCCCGTAGAATACGCGCAACCGATACCGCTAGCGCACAGGCGCCCCTCCCATGGCCCTTACCGGCACAACGGCTGCCGACAGAGCGAAAATCCTCGCCGAGGCGCTACCCTACATTCAGCGTTTTCACGGCAAGACGATCGTCATCAAGTACGGCGGCAACGCGATGACCGAGGAGAAGCTCAAGAAGGGCTTCGCGCACGACGTGGTGCTGCTGAGGCTCGTCGGCATGAACCCGGTCGTGGTGCACGGCGGCGGCCCGCAGATCGACGACCTGCTGAAGCAGCTCGGCAAGAAGGGCGAGTTCATACAGGGCATGCGGGTAACCGACGCCGAGACCCTGGACGTGGTGGAAATGGTGCTCGGCGGCCAGGTCAACAAGGACATCGTCAATCTCATCAACCAGCACGGCGGGCGCGCGGTCGGCCTGACAGGCACTGACGGAGGCCTCATCCGCGCCAAGAAGATGCTGGTGCGGGGCCAGGATGATTCGGATGAGCTGATCGACATCGGCCAGGTGGGTGAAGTCGAAAGCATCGACCCGGAGATCGTGCACCGCCTCCATACCCATGACTTCATTCCGGTGATCGCGCCGCTCGGCGTGGGCAAGAAGGGGGAAACCTACAACATCAACGCCGATCTGGTGGCCGGCAAGGTTGCAGAGATACTCAAGGCGGAGAAGCTCATCGTGCTGACCAATACGCCCGGTGTGCTCGACAAGAACGGCAACCTTCTTACGGGACTTACCGCGCGCAAGATCGACGAGCTGTTTTCGAACGGCACGATCTCGGGCGGCATGCTGCCCAAGATCAGCTCGGCGCTCGACGCAGTGAAAAACGGGGTCAATACGTGCCACATCATAGACGGCCGCGTCGAGCACGCACTGCTCCTGGAGGTCCTTACCGACGAAGGTGTTGGAACGTTGATCCGCCGGCGCTAGCAAGCGGGACGGGGCGGGGAGCGACATGGCGGCGAACAGGACGGGCGAGCGCAAGCACCAGATCCTGCAGACCCTCGCGCAGATGCTGGAAAATCCCGCCGGTGAAAAGGTCACGACCGCGGCACTTGCCGCTCGCCTCGAAGTCTCGGAGGCTGCGCTCTATCGCCACTTCCGGGGCAAGGCGCAGATGTTCGAAGGGCTGATCGAGTTCATCGAGCAGACGCTGTTTGCGCTCGTCAACAAGATCACGACCGAAGAGAAAAGCGGATTGCGGCAGCTGGAGGCCATCATCGGCGTCCTGCTCGGCTTCGCACAGAAAAACCGTGGCATGACCCGGGTGCTGATCGGCGATGCGCTGGTCAACGAGAACGAGGGGCTCCAGACGCGCATCAACCAGCTGCACGACCGCCTGGAAGCCCTGCTGAAGCAGGCGCTGCGCTTCGGGGTGACCCAGAAGGAAATCGCCGCCGACGTGGACGTGACCGCGCACGCGAATGCGCTCATGAGCTTCGTCACCGGGCGCTGGCACCAGTTCGCAAAGAGCGGCTTCAAGCGCGACCCGATGGAGCTGTGGGCCAGACAGTGGCGCCAGCTCATGGAAGGCGTCATCGCGTAGCGTTCCGCCCCCGGTATACGCCTGCCGGCCGCAACCGGAACAAGGCGTGGCTCACCGCTGAGCGCCCACCGCTGAAAAAAGCTATGAGGATAGGGAGAACGGCATGTCAAACCTGACGACCAAGCAGCTCGCGGAGCTCCTGCTCGGGATCGCGCGCGCCCAGCACGCGATCGTAGAGGCCATGGAGAATTCGAAGGCGGGGTTCAAATCGACGCATTTCCGCCCGCTGCTGGAAACCGCTTCGCGTATCCGCAGCAATCGCGCGGAAGCGCTGGCGGATTTTCCGTCCCGGGTACTGCTGCAGATGCTGGGCAGAACCGGTCCCGACATAACGCAGGTCGAAAAAGATCTCCAGGCTCTGCTGGGTCCCGCCAAGGGCGCGACATCCGAGGACAGCCAGTCGCTCGATATGACCTAGCCCGAGTCTGTCACGGGCAATCGAGTTTCCGGGGCGGGAACGTCCGGGCTGAGGGAATCTGCCGTCGGCGGAGCGCGATCGCCGCCAGCCCTGCCGCAAACAGGAGCATGGTCCCGGGCACGGGCACCGCACTGAGTGCATTGGCGAACACCCAGTCGGCGACGCTCTTGCCGAGCGCAATGCCTTCGCTGGCGTCGAACGCCCAGTGTATGCCGAGGTAGATACGCGAGAGCGCGTTCTCCTCCGCGGCCTGGCTGAAGCTCGAGTATGCGCGCTCCACCGGCGTCCCGCGCACGATATCGAACTCGTCCGAATGCAGCACAAAGTCCATGCTGTCGGTGCCGTAGAAGTCCGCGAGCGTGCGGAACGTCGCCGCACCGAACGCCGCATGGCCTGACGTGTACGCCGGGAACGGCGGCGTGAAGTCCGGCGCAAGCCCGTCGCCGGGCGCGCCTAGCGGTATCCACAACGGATCTTCGATCGTGCCCGGATTGCCATCGGCGTAGCTTGCGGTCGCCCTGATGGCATTCACAGGCCGCCAGAAGTTGTAAATGTACTTGGCCTCCCACGTTGCGATGCCGGCATCGGCCTGGGCGAGATTGATAAGGGCGAAAAGCCGCGCATTCTGTTCAAGGGTGTTGCCCTGCTGCGCTGCGATCACCTGCGTGATCTGGTTGTAGAGGATGGAAGGCGGACCGACGCCGCCCACGTCGTAGGCCCAGAAGATCGCGGTCTGGGTCTGGTCGGAGGTGCGCGCGGCGCTGTTCTTTTCGCCGAGCGATTTCACCTGGATGAAGGCGTCGGTGTACGCCTGGCTGCTCAAGTCGGGAGGCGCGGGCGGCCGGAACTGTCCAGCGCTCGACAATGTGAACGGCGTGACGTTGCCCCATCCCGGCGAGAGCGCCGTCTGTGACGGGTTGAGCGGATCGGGTTGCCATTGCCCGGGCAGCGTGCCGGGACTGTATGGCACCGGGTCGTTGGCGTGGTCGCCCGCGCGCAGCGTCAGTATCGCGTTGGCCGCCTGCTGGCCGAGTGTAATGCCGGCCGTTTTCTCCGCTCCGTCCGCGATGCCACTCAGGCTCGCGGCCAGGCGCGCATCGAACAACGGCTGCTGCGAAGGATAGAGTCCCAGCAAAGCGTCGTGAGCCGCCTGGGCTGCCGCCGCGACTTGCGACGTGCCCGGAGCGGCCACGATATCGAGCGCATAAGGCTGGTACTGCCGCGTGACCGAATTGACAGCGTCGTACATCGCTGCGTGCACGATCGCGAGCGAGCGCGAGCCGAACGTCGGACCCATGGGATCCGCGCGCAGCGCCTGGAACGCGACGTCGTTCCAGTCGAAGATCACATCGGCCTGGCCGGCAGGGGCGATCACGGCGAGCACGATGGCGGCGGCAAGGCGTTTCATGTGCACCTCGGGTCTGGATCGGGCGTGTGAAGCGTCAACAGGATCAGAGTCGAAATCCTTCCCTGCGCAAGCAGGTCGCGCTACGCAAGCACAATTCCGGGGCTAACCTCCCGATGTGAACGCTGTCGGAGGATGAAGCAGACGTGTCGCCAGGTGCCGACAGATGGTGTCAGGAAGTTCCGGCCAGCACGGCAGCATTGCGCCCTGCGCCGGCCCCGCACACCGCGCATTCCGGGTCCTTCGCGAGCGCGATCGTCCGTACCTGCATGGTGAGCCCATCGAGGAGCAGCAGCTTGCCGGCCAGCGTTTCACCGGCGCCGGTCAACAGCTTCAGCGCCTCGGCTGCCTGCATCGAGCCCACGATGCCGGTCAACGGTGCGAACACGCCCATCACCGCGCAGCGCACGTCCTCGCTTTCGCCGTGCTCCGGAAACAGGCACGAATAGCAGGCCGAATGCGCCGTGCGCATGTCGAATACCGCGACCTGCCCGTCGAATCGCACCGCGGCTCCGGATACGAGCGGTCTTGCCAGGCGCACGCAAACCCTGTTGAGAGCATGCCTCGTTACAAAGTTGTCGCTGCCGTCTATCGCGATGTCGGCCTGTGCCACCAGGCTCTCGAGCCGCTTCTCGTCCACCCGCTCGGACACCGCCGTAACGGCGACCTCAGGATTGATCTGGGCGAGCGTGGCGCGCGCCGACTCGGCTTTCTTTGTGCCTATGGCCTGCATGCGATGCACGATCTGGCGCTGGAGGTTGGTGAGGTCCACATCGTCGCCGTCGCAGATCGTCAGGTGTCCGACGCCGGCGGAAGCGAGGTAGAGGGCGGCCGGAGAGCCGAGGCCGCCCGCGCCAATGACGAGCGCGCGCGACGCCAGCAGCTTTTCCTGCCCCTCGATCCCGATCTGCGGCAGCAGGATGTGGCGACTGTAACGCAGGAGTTGCTCGTCGTTCATCGTAGTAGGGACACTAGTCGCGAGTCGCGGGCCGTGAGCAAGCAGATCATCGCTACGAGACAGCGCCCGGACTTAGGACCCGGGGACTGCTAAAGCGAAGCGTCGCGGGTCGCAGCCCGCGCGTCAAGCGTCACCGAAATTGAAACCTACTGAAGACTTGGGACTCGGACGCTGCTGGAGGTATACACCCTAGCCAGGGACCCGGATTGCGGGTCACCGCAACCCGGGACTCGTGACTCGAGACCAGTGACTCGACACCGCGACTAGTTGACGGTCGCCGTCCTCGAGCTGCCGCGAGTCTTCAAGAACGCAACTGCCTGGTTCAGCTCGTAGTCGTGGGGCGAGACGACCTCGCCGGGCTCCGGCTTGAGCAGCTTTTCATCGACGTCCTTCGGACGCGGCGCCGGAGTGAAGTTGTACTTCTCGCCGGGCGGCGGCGTAGCGGACTGCTCTTCGCGCTTGGCGGAATCGGTGAGGTGCTTCGTCAGGTCCGCTTCGCGCAGCTTCAGCCCGGGATTTTTCTCCGTGCTGCCGTCGTCGAGCGCGATATCGGGCACGATCCCCTTTGCCTGTATCGAGCGCCCGTTCGGAGTGTAGTAGCGCGCCGTAGTGAGCTTGATCGCCGTGTTGTTGCCGAGCGGCAGTATCGTCTGGACCGAGCCCTTGCCGAACGTCTGCTGGCCCATGATCACCGCGCGCTTGTGGTCTTGCAGCGCGCCCGCAACGATCTCGGAGGCGGATGCCGAACCGCCATTGACGAGCACCACCATCGGCACCGTCTTCGCTTCCGGCGGAAGCTTCCTGATGTAGTCGTCTTTCAGGCGCCCGCGCAGGTAATTTTCCGGGGTCGCCTGCAGCTTCATCCGCGCGTCCTCGGTGCGGCCGTCGGTGTACACGACGAGCGCTCCCGACGGCAGGAACGCCGAGGAGACCGCCACCGCTCCGTTCAACAGGCCGCCCGGGTCGTTGCGCAGGTCGAGCACGATGCCCCGCATCGCTCCCTGGTTCTGCTTGAAGAGGGTTTCGATCGACTTCGCCAGGGTCTCACCCGTGTGCTCCTGGAACTGGGAGACCCGGAAGTACGCTATCCCCGGCTCGAGCAGCTTCGATTTCACGCTCTGGATCTTGATGACCGCACGCGTCAGGGTAACGACGATCGGTTTCTGCTCGCCCTTGCGCACCAGCGTGAGCGTGATCTGCGTGTTGGGCCTGCCGCGCATGCGCTTGACCGCATCGTTCAACGTCATGCCCTTCACCGAGGTTTCGTCGAGCTTGACGATGAGATCGCCGGACTTGATGCCGGCGCGCGAAGCGGGCGTGTCGTCGATCGGCGCGACGACCTTGACGAAGCCGTCTTCCATTCCGACTTCAATGCCTAACCCCCCGAACTCGCCCTGGGTTCCCACCTGCAGCTCCCGGAACGCCTCCTGATCGAGGTACGCGGAGTGCGGATCGAGCCCCGTCAGCATTCCGTTGATCGCCTCGGTAATGAGCTTCTTGTCGTCCACCGCCTCGACGTAGTCGCTCTTCACGCGGCCGAAGACCTCGGTGAACGCGCGCAACTCTTCGATGGGCAGCGGGGACAGCGCCGTAGCCGCCTCTCTCTGGGCGACTGCGGAGAAATTGAGGCTTACCAGCACGCCGATCAGGACTCCGACGGCGATCAATCCGATCTGATGCATCCTGTTACGCATTTCCAGCTCCTTCACCCCGTGAGTCATACCCCCCGAGGGGTAGTGGGTAGTTGTCGATCGCGCGTCGCCAGTCGCAAAGGCCCGGTCACCCGGGCCCCTGCGTTGCTGTCACGATTTCCCGATTAATACCAAGCAGTTGCTAGCGATTCGCTGCTTATTTGATGTTCACCCAGCCCAGGGGATCGAACGGCTTACCCTGATGCCGAAGTTCGAAGTATAAACCCGAATCGGCATTGCCGCCGCTGTTTCCGACGGACGCTATGGCCTCGCCACTGTGGATTATGTCACCAACCTGCTTGTAGAGACTCTCGTTGTTGCCGTAGAGGCTCATGTAGGCGCCTCCGTGGTCGACGATCAGCAGGTTGCCGAAGCCTCTGAGCCAGTCCGCGAACACCACGCGCCCGCCAGCCACCGCCCGCACCTCGTCCCCGGCCCTGGCGGCGATGAAAAGCCCCTTCCAGCTTGCCCCGCCATCCGCGCGTGAGGCGCCGAAGCGGTTCGTGAGCTCGCCACGCACCGGCAGGCTCAACCTCCCCTTGAGCTCGCCGAAGGCATCGCCGTCGACCGAGTGAGGGCCCGTGTCGTGCGAGCGCTCTGGCACGCGGTCGTTGCGCAGGCGCGCCGCCGGCCGGTTCTCGCGCGCGACGATCCGCGCCAGGTTTTCGACCAGGCGCGCGAGACGTTGCTCATCGCGCTTGAGCGTGCCGATCTGGCGCCGCTGCTGCTGGATTTCGCGGGAAATCTTGTTGAGCGTGCTGCTGCGCGCGAACTTCTCACGTTCCAGGCGCTGGCGCTGCACCTGCTGCTCGGCGGTGATCGCGGCGAGCTCCGCGGCCTTCTGCTCCGCGTCCTGCGCGAGCTCCTTCAGGCGCTCCAGCGTTCCACGCAGCTCCGAGATGACGCCGGCACGCGCACGCGAGACGTAGCTGAAGTAGTGGATCTGCCGAGCGATCCGGTTGGGGTCCTCGCGATTGAGGAGCAGCTTGAGCGGCTCGAGCTGCCCGCCGACGTAGTGGTGATAGAGCATACGCGCCAGCAGCGCCTGCTGCTGCTTCAGCGCCTGCTGGCCGCGCTCGGACTCCGCGCGCAGCTCGCCGAGCCGCGTGTCCACTTCGCGCGCCTGCGCGGAGAGCTCGCGCAAGCTGCGGTTCGCGTCCGAGATCGCACGCTCGGATTC
>DATFWO010000387.1:0-2702 GCA_035259205.1 Burkholderiales bacterium
GATGGGTCTGTCTAGGCGGCGATTCGCTGCTCCCGCTGACACATGTCGAGTGTTGCGCCGGGGCCGTTCTCGATGCGCTCGAGAACGAAGCGGCGAACGGCGCGACGGTCAACATCGTGGACGATGATTTGCCGAGCCGACGCCGATACATGGATGCGCTCGCACAGCGTACATCGCCCAACCCGAGAATCACTGGCCTTTCCTGGGCGTTGCTCGACCGCGCCGCTCGGGCAGCTTCCTGGACCAACCGCACGCTACTGCTGCGGAAAGCCCCGCTCCCTGATCTGCTGCAGCCCGCGGCCCTCCACGCGCGTTGCAAGCCTCTACGCTACTCCAACCAGCGCGCCAAACAGGTCCTGGGATGGGGGCCGCGCTGGAACCTCGAGGAAGGGCTGGAGCGGAGTTTCGCGAAATCCGACGTGGCCTGAGCGTCTTGCTCGCTACCTGTTACAGATTGCCGCGCTGCATCTGGTCGGCAATGAAGTGCCCGGCGCGCGCCGAGAGCGCCATGATGGTCAACCCCGGATTTTGGAACGGGGACGTGGTGAACGCTGCGGAGTCGGTCAAGAAGACGTTCTTGGCGTCCCAACACTGATTGAATCGATTCAGGACGGACGCTTTGGGATCGTCGCCCATGGCGGCGCCACCGCACTCGTGGACGGCCGACCCGGGAATCAGCGCGCCTTCCTCCGTATAGGCCAGAGAGGAAGCAATCTTGTAGACCGCGCGGTTCATCAAGTTTTCGCGCTTGAGATGATCCACAGGCAAGCCGCAAATGCTGGTGAGTTCCGCCAACGACTGCTGCATGTCGCGGATCATGGCCTTCTCGTTTTCGCCGTGCGTGCAGGTGATTCGGGGTATAGGAATGCCCCAGGCATCGCGCTTGAGAGGGTCGAGCTCGACGAAATTCTCGCGCCGCGGCAGCATCTCGCCAATCGCCATGAAGAACCAGCCGGGCTGGATGCGGGCAACGGAGCCCAGCAGCGAATAGCCGCGTAGGAATGTTCTCTCCCTCGCGCCGGGGGTGTTGCGAAAACTCGGAACGTAAATCCCGGACTGCGCCCCGAAATCGTAGGGATCGGCCTTCAGACTCTCCTCCAGCGGTTCGTACGGCCCGGCCTGGAAGATCAGGACGTGGTCGGTGAGATAGCGGCCCAGGCGGCCTGACGAATTGCCGATACCTTCCGGATGCCGGGCAGACGTTGAATTGAGCATGATGCGCAGCGATTCAATCGTGGAGGCACACAGAACGACTGCTTTTCCGAGGACCTCGTGCTCCTGCTTCGTATTCCGATCCTTGAAGACCACGCCGCGCGCCAAGCCGCTGGAAGGATCCACGGCGATGTGGCTCACCACCGCATCGCTGCGCAGCGTCAGACGGCCCGTGTTCTGCGCCGCCAGGATGGGGAGCGGAATGCGTTGGGGGTTGTGGCGGACAATCCGGCATGTGGTCGCCGGACGGCCGGGCCACTTCGCCGCGAGGTCGCGAAGGACACGTTCTTCGGCCTTGGTGAGCGCGTGGGGACGCTCATATTTGCCGTCGGGAATGCTGGGAATGCGGGCCGGGCTGCCACAGACGCCGAGGAATGATTCCACCTTGTCGTACCAGGGCTCGAGGTCGGAGTAAGAGATGGGCCAGTTGTCGCCGAAGCCGTCAAAGTCGGCCGGCTTCAGCTCGTGATCCGAGATGCGCAGCGCATTCCGTCCCCAAAGATGGAGCCGCCCGCCGACCTGCCGTCCGCGATACCAGTTGAAGGGCTTGCCGCGCGGAGTGACATACGGGTTTTCGCGGTCGCTGATGAAGAGATGCCGGGTGAGCGGGCCGAATGACATACAGCGCGCCTGAATGTGCTGGCCCGTGAGAACCGCCTTGGCCCGGCTCAGGATCTGGATCTTGGAGTCTGCGCGCTTGGGTGGAGGCGTGAAGTCGGCGACGGGATCGAGGCTAGGCCCTGCCTCAAGCAGCAATGCGTGCAGGCCGCGCTCGGTGAGCTCCTTGGCCGCCCATCCACCGGCTGCGCCTGAACCGACGACGATCGCGTCGAAGACACGCTCTACCATCAGGGCTTCCTGGTGATATAGCCCCAAACTTCGCCCGACGTCCAGCCCGCCAGCAGGGCGGCAATGGTGGGAGCCGCGCGAAGGAAGGACCAGAAGTTTCCCTTCTGATACTGCGTGAGACCGTGGCGCGCCAGAAGCAACAGGGGGATCAATGGGCCAAGCGCAATGTGTCCCAGCCGGCCGAGTGCGCTCAGCTTCTGGGCACGGACGTGACCAAACAGTCGGCCCCAGTGGAAGCGCTCGGGCAGCACGCCGGCGAGCGAAGCGTAGGCAGTATGGTAATACACCACTAAATCGGACGACAGATAGAGCGTTTCCCCTCGCTCCAGCAGCGCCCAATGCACCATGGCCTCGTTGAAACGTGTGCGCCAGATGGGGCGGGTGTCGTCCATCATTTTCCGTTTGTAGGAGACGTTGACATCGCTGATCCAGCGCCGGGGGCCGCTCTCGAACGGAAGCGCGTAACGGCTGAAGTCGCAGACGTAGAACGCCCAATTCAGCAGGTCGGCCTGGGCACATTCGATGGCGCCGCCGATCACGCCGTAGGGCTGCTCGTGCAGGCGCACCACATTGCGCGCCCAGTCGGCGCGCGGCGGCGCGCGATCCTCCAGAATGCCGACCAGCGACCCCGTAGCCCGGGC
>DATFWO010000388.1:0-6633 GCA_035259205.1 Burkholderiales bacterium
CTGATGCCGGAGCTGCCGACCATTGCTGAAAGCGGTTTCCCCGGCTACGACGTGTCCGGCTGGGACGGTGTGCTCGCACCCGCCGGCACACCCCGCGTCATAATCGTACGCCTGCACCACGAGTTCGTCGCAGCGCTGCAAATACCCGACACGCGCGAGTTCTTCAACCGGGTCGGTTACGAGGTCACCGGCACGACGCCCGAAGAGCTGGCGCAGATCATCAGGAAAGAGACGGCGATGTGGGAGAAAGTGATCAAGTCCAGCGGCATCCGCGTGGAGTAATCCGCAATGTCGTCATTCCGGTCCTCGCAGGACTCCGGGGATAACCTGCTTACGATCGCCAGCGCCGCCCGCCTCATCGCCGCTCGCGAGCTCTCGCCGGTGGAGCTCACCCGCTATCTGCTCGAACGGATCGAGAAGCTCGACCCACAGATCAATGCCTACATCAGCGTCACCGGTGAGCTCGCGCTGGAGCAGGCGCGCCGCGCGGAATCCGAGATCGCACACGGTGGTTACCGAGGGGCCCTGCACGGGATACCGGTAGGGTTGAAAGACATCTACAACACCAAAGGCATCCTCACCTCAGCGCACTCCAGGATCTATCTCAAAAACGTGCCGGCGGAAGACGCCGCGGCCACCACGAAGCTGTACGAAGCCGGCGCGGTGCTGCTGGGCAAGCTCGCAACCGCCGAGTTCGCCCATGGCTATCCGCGCTTCGACCAGCCGTGGCCGCCCGCCCGCAATCCCTGGCACGCGGAGCATTTCACAGGGTCGTCGAGCAGCGGTTCGGCGGCGGCGGTCGCGGCCGGCCTTGCGCTCGGCGCGCTGGGATCGGACACCGGAGGCTCGATACGCATACCGGCGTCGTACTGCGGCACCGCGGGACTTAAACCCACCTACGGGCTGGTCAGCCGTCACGGGGTGGTTCCCAACTCGTTCACGTTCGATCATTGCGGGCCGCTCGCCTGGACGGTGGAAGATTGCGCCCTCATGCTGCAGGCGATCGCGGGCTACGATGCGCGGGACCCGGCGAGCGCCGATCGCCCCGTCCCCGACTATCGGCAGGCGCTCGTGCCCGACATCAAGGGCATGCGCATCGGAGTCATCCGGCATTTCTGGGAAGAGGATCTGGACCTCGGCACCGAAGTCGGCGCAGCGATGGACGCAGCGATCGAGCTTCTGGGAAAACTGGGCGCGCGATGCCAAAACGTCCGCGTTCGGCCGCTGCGCGACTTTCTTGACGTCAAGGTGATCATCGCCGAATCGGAGATCTTCGCCATCCACCAGCAGGACCTGATCGAGCGAGCGGGTGATTTTGGCCTCGGCTTCCTGAGCCAGACGCTGGGCGCCTGTCTCTTCGAAGGCGCGGACTACGTGCAGGCGCAGCGCGAGCGCAGGCGCATCTTGTCGGAGATGGCGCGCATCTATCCGCACTACGACGCTTTCCTCACCGCCAACGCCGGGCCCGCCCCGCGCTTCGACGCCTACCGCCTGATCAGCGCCTGGCAGCGCGCCAACATCTGCACGCCGTTCAACGTCACGGCCGGTCCCGCGCTTGCGGTATGCAACGGTTACACGCGGGACGGCCTTCCCCTCTCGATGCAGATTGCGGCCAGGCCGTTCGATGAGACGACGGTGTTACGGATCGGGTACGCGTACGAACGGGCGACGTCATGGCGGGAACGCAGGCCGCTTCTCGAGGCCGGCGCGAGCGCGCCCGCGGTGGCGCTGCAGCCGCCTCTCGCCGGCGCCCCTGAAGTTGACGCGTCAGCCCGCGAGCAGTGCGCGGCCTTCGCTGATCGCGCCGGGCTGAAACTTACGAGCGCGCTGTTCGAACAGCTCTGCAGCGCCGCGCCATACGCGTTTGCGATGGCGGACCGCATGCGCCGGGGCTACGCGCGCGCAGAGGAGCCCTGCAACGTGTTCCGGTATCCGATCGCGCCCCCGAGCCGCTAGCTGCATCACCGTCACTCGGGCTTGATGCCCGCGTCCTTGATGATCTTCGCGTAGAGCGCGATTTCCGCTTTCAGTATCGCACCGAATTCCTGCGGCGTGCCCGTCCTCGGCTCGAGTCCCAGGAGCGAGAGGCGTTCCGCCACGTCGGGCAGCTTGAGCGCGCGCGCCACTTCCGAATTAATCTTCGCGATCACGACCGCCGGCGTACCGGCAGGAGCGAGCAGTCCATACCATGTCGTGATGTCGAAATCCGCGAGGCCGGACTCCGCGATCGTCGGCACATCGGGCAATGCCGAGCTTCGCTTCGGAGTAGAAACTGCGATCGCCCGCAACCTTCCGGCCTTGATCAACGGCAATGAAGCCGCCAGGCTCGCAAAGCCGAGCTGCACTTCACCGCTTGCGACGGCAGCCGCCGCGGGTGCGCCGCCCTTGTAGGCGACGTGAACCATGTCGACACCAGCCTTCGCCTTGAGCAGCTCTGTAGCCAGATGAAGCGGTCCGCCGACGCCGGAGGACGCATAACGGAGCTCCCCCGGCCGTGCGCGCGCAAGCACGATCAGATCCTTCGTCGACTTCACCGGCAGTGATGGGTGCACCAGCATCACGAGCAGACTCGAGGCGACCGTCCCGACCGGGGCGAAATCGCGCACCGCGTCGTAGGGCAGCTTCGGAAACAGCGTCATGCTCGGAGCGAGCGTCGTAGTGAGTCCCATCAACAGGGTATGGCCGTCGGGGGCGGCCCTGGCCGCGATTTCTGCACCGATATTGCCGGCAGCCCCGGGACGGTTATCGACGATGATCGGTTGTCCCCAGCGCTCGAACAGCTTCTGCCCGAGGGTGCGCGCCAGCACGTCGGTGTTGCCGCCGGCGGGAAAGCTGTCGATTACGCGTATTGGTCGCGACGGATAGTCCTGAGCCGCGCCCGCTCCGGCGCAGAGCACCGCCAGCATCGTGAACATCACTAGGCGGGATAGTCGCAACACGGCCATCATGCGTCCCGCTCCGCTGGAAACTGGAAAACGCTGCACGGTTCTTCGGATCGCGCTAAGCCGCGCCGGATCCGCTCCGCCATCGCAAAAGCGTAGGGCGCAATGGCGTGCAGCAGGGCATGCTGGCGTTCGGGCAGCCTCAATCCGGCGCGCTCCGCAAACCTATCCGCCTTGCGGCTCGTTTCTGGGTCAGGCTCGGGAGCGCCGGCGAGATCGGGCTGCGGCGTCACCGGAGGCGTCGCCCGGCCGGGCTGCAGCAATGGCCGGCGCGTCCGCCAGGGTGTCGCGCGCTCGTACGCGTGGCCGACGCGCAGGACCGCCGGTTCGTCGAAGGGCTTGCCGACGATCTGCATCGACAGCGGCAGCCCCTCCGCGGTGTAGCCGTTGCACACGGCAAGGGCTGGACCGGTCGTGACGTTGAAAGGCGTAGTGATGCTCGGTCTCTGCCAGTGACTGATGATGCGGCAGGCGTCGTTGCGCGGCGCGGGCCCGATGCTCGCGGTGACGAAGGCGTCGTATTTCCGGTAAAGATCGGCCATTTCCACGAGCACCCGGCGCCGCTCGCGCTGCGCCTGCACGTAGTCGATTCCTTCGAACAGGCAGCCGCCCAGTGTCATACCCATGAAGTGCGCACCGAAATCCTGGGGCCGCTCGATGAGCTCTTTCTGGTGAATGGCGAACATCTCGGATTCGGCAATGATCACCTTGATGTCGAAAAAATCGCGCAGCGGTCGCACGCGTACGTCCTCGCAGCGCGCCCCGAGCCCCCGCAGCACTTCGATGGCCGCATTCATAGCCGCGCCGACCTCGGGTGCGCAATCGAGGTCCTCTTCCCAGAAGTGGCGGATTACCCCGATGCGCAGACCCTTGGCGTCGTCTTTCAGCGCAGCGCGGTAGTCCGGCAGCGTGCGCTCCACGCTCGTAGGATCGCGCGGATCGTAGCCGGCGATCGCCTGCAGCACGATCGCGCAGTCTTCCACTGTCCAGGCGAGTGGTCCGCAATGATCGAACGTGTAGGAGTCGGGAATCACGCCGCAGCGGCTCACCAGCCCGTAGGTAGGCTTGAGTCCCGCCGTGCCGCACAACGCAGCCGGGTTGCGGATCGATCCGCCGGTGTCCGTGCCGAGCGCGCCGAGCGCCATTCCCGCCGCAACCGCGGCCGCCGAGCCGCTGCTGGAATTCCCCGTGAAGTGCTCGGTGTTCCATGGGTTGCGCGCAGGCGGCCACGGCAGTTCGAAGCACGGCCCGCCATGGGCGAACTCGGAGGTGGCGAGTTTTCCGAGGAGCACCCCGCCCGCCCGGTAGATTTTTTCGACCGCCGTCGCGTCTCCCGCAGGAACGTGGTCCATGCAGATCCTGGAATGCCCCGAAGTCAATATTCCCGACGTGTGGTAAAGGTCCTTCAGCCCGAGTGGAATGCCGTGCAGCGGGCCCTGATAGCCGCCGCGCAAGATCCGGGCTTCGGCCTCGCGCGCCTGTTCGAGCGCGAGGTCGGCAGTAATCGTGATATACGCGTTGACCTCGCGATCGATGTTTCCTATGCGATCGAGCATTGCCCGGACCAGTTCGACCGGCGAGAGCGCGCGCGACTGGATTAGGCGCGCGGCCTCTGCGATCGTGAGGAAATGCAGCTCCCTGCTCATCGTTGGACGTGAATCCGGGTCTTCGGTCAGAGCGTAGTCGTTTCCCGTCGTCCTCAGTTCAACCATGGACCGCGGGTCGCTACCACTGCTGGACCGCCATCCCGGTTTCCCTGATCACCTTCGCCCATTTCGCGATCTCCGCCCGGATGTACTCTCCGAATTGCTCGGGTGTGTTGCCGACCGGCTCAGCTCCCATGCTCAACAGGCGATCTCTCACCTCCGGCAGATTGAGAGCGCGCACGATCTCCCCGTTGAGCTTCGTGACGATCTCTCTCGGCGTCCCGGCTGGCGCCAGCACCCCGACGGAATTGGTCGCCTCATAGCCCGGGAACCCGGATTCCGCGATGGTCGGGACGTCGGGCATAGCCACGGCGCGTCGGGACGTCGAAACCGCGAGCGCGCGGAGCTTTCCGCTCTTCACGTGCTGGAGCACGACCGGCATCGGCGCGATGATGAAATCGACCTGTCCGCCGATCACGTCGATCACCGCCGGCGCCGAGCCTTTGTACGGGATGTGCGTCAGGCTGATCCCCGTCATGCTCTTTAACAGCTCCGTCGCCAAGTGATTCGTCGAGCCCAGGCCAGCTGAAGCGAAATTGAGCTGGCCGGGCCGGGCCCGGGCCAGCGCGACCAGTTCTTTCACGTTCTTCGCCGGCACCCGCGGATTGACCACGAGGGTATTCGTCGTCCCCGAGGTGAGCGTCACGGGGGCAAATGCCCGGACGAAGTCGTAGGGCAGGTTCCGGTAGAAGCTCGGATGTATCGTGTGGCTCGCGGTGAACATCAGCAGCGTATACCCATCTGCCGGGGCTTTCGCCGCGAGGTCCGTCCCGATGATGCCCTGAGCTCCGGGACGGCTGTCGATCACCCACGATTGTCCGGTGCTCTCCGCGAATCTCGGGGAGATGATGCGCGCCACGACGTCCGTCGTGCCGCCGGGAGGATAGGCGTCGATCACCCGTATCGTCCGGCTCGGATACCCTTGAGCCCATGCCGGGCACTCCTGGACAGCCACCACGAGCAGCAGCACGGTTGGCAGGAGCCCTCTCTTCATAATCGCGTGCGCGTCATTTGCACCCTAGATGGCGATCGTCACTCGATCACCGGTCGGCGTGCTCGAGGATAGGCTGCGGAAGAAATGCAGGTGAAGCAGCAAGCAAGCCCGGCACCGAGCGCGAGCAGTAACGTGCGGCTCACGCGATCTCCCTGTCGGCGCGAGCGATGATGGATTGCGGAACCTTGACGCCGATCATCCGCGCCGTCTTCTGGTTCACGATGAGCTCGAACCGGGTCGCCTGCTCGATCGGGATCTCGCCGGGATTGGTGCCCTTGACTATCTTGTCCACGAAATAGCCCACGCGGCGGTAGAGCGCGAGCAGATTCGCGCCGTAGCCGATCATCCCGCCGGCTTCCGCGTACTCGACACCCCCGCTCGATACGATCCGGTGCTTTATCGCGAGGCTTGCCAGCAGCCCCGCGTTGGCAAGAAATACGGGGCCTTCGTAGGTCGCGAGCGCTCCAATGCGTTGCCTGGACATCGCTGAGAAGACGGCCTCGAAGTCGCCGGGCTCGCGCGCGTCGAATCGCTGCAGCTCCACCTTCAGAGTCGTCGCCATCTTCGGCGCGGCCTCGAGGAGGGGACCGTTGGACGGATAATCCGGGTGCAGCAGGAAGCCCAACTGCGTGACGCGGGGCAACGTTTCCTTGAGGAGCTCGAGGCGCTTGGCAAACAGTTCGTTCTGGAAAAAGACCGACCCCGTTATGTTCCCGCCTGGCCGCGCAAGACTCGAGACGAGGCCCAGTCCCACGACATCGCCGTTGGTGGCGAAGACGATGGGAGTCGTAGTGGTCGCGCGCTTGGCCGCAAGCGACCCGGAAGACCCATGCGTGACCAGGACATCGAGCTTGAGGCGAAGCAATTCGGCTGCGAGATCAGGAAGCCTGTCGACGTTCCCTTCGGCCCATCGGAACTCGAGGACCATATTCTTGCCCTCGATGTACCCATGGTCTCGCAGACCCGCGCGCAGCGCTTCTATGCGGCTCGC
>DATFWO010000389.1:0-9826 GCA_035259205.1 Burkholderiales bacterium
GGAGACGAAACAGGAACGCAGGGCGCGGTTCATGACGCTGCAGGAAAGCATCAGCGCGCGGCGGCTCGAGCGCCAGGTCGGCAAGGTCCTCGAGGTGCTCGTGGACGAAGTCACGACGGACGGCGCCACCGCCCGCAGCAAGTCCGACGCTCCCGAGATCGACGGGATGGTCTACGTAGCCCCGGCCGCCGCGAAAAAGTTGAAGGCCGGGGAGTTTGCAACCGTGCGGGTGACCCGCGCCGACACGCACGATCTGTGGGCCGAGCCCGTTTGATGGCGTGACTCGTGACCGGTGACTTCGTGACTGGTGAGGGGCAACGAGTGCAGGCGGGCGCTAGGGAGCGGCTTCGGAACTGGGCGCGGCGGCTCAAGAGCGAAGTCGTCGCGCTGTGGTTTTGCTCCCGGCATCCACGCACGCCCTTTGCCGCAAAGGCGCTCTCCGTCGCGGTCGTCGCCTACGCGCTCAGCCCGATCGATCTGATACCCGACTTCATACCGGTGCTCGGATATCTGGACGACCTCATCATCGTGCCGGCGGGCGTCTGGCTCGTGCTCAAGCTCGTGCCCGCGGATGTGATGTCCGAATGCCGCGCACAGGCAGCGCGCTGGCTCGAAGAGCGCCGTCCCAGGCCGCGCAGCCCCCTGGCGACAGCGGTCGTAGTCGCGTTCATCGTTGCGCTGTGGGTTGCGCTTCTGTGGTTGGCGTGGCGGTGGGCCGGGTCCTGGCTGGAGTGAAGAAAAAAGAGAGGGGATGGCCTCTCGTGTGCTCCCCTTACCCTCCCCCTGCATTGGAGACGGCCCGATTGAAAAACGCAGTCGCCTCGGCGGCGCTGCGTGTCGCCCGCATCGGCGGCAAGCTCTGCACGATGCGCCTGCCGTAGCTGCGCGAGACGATGCGGGGGTCGCAGATCATCAGTACGCCACGATCCGTTTCGTCACGGATCAGCCTGCCTGCTCCCTGCTTCAAGGTGATGACCGCCGCCGGCAGCTGAAACTCGACGAAGGCGCTGCGTCCCTCGCGCGTCATCTTTTCGATCCTGGCGGCGAGCACCGGATCCTCCGGCGGCGCGAACGGCAGCTTGTCGATCACTACCAGGGAGAGCGCTTTGCCGCGCACGTCCACGCCCTCCCAGAACGAGTGGCTTCCTACCAGCACCGCGTCGCCCAGATCACGGAAGCGAACCAGCATCTCGGTACGCGAGCCTTCTCCCTGGACAAGCAGCGGATAGGGAAGGCCGCGCGCCTCGAACTCGGCTTTCAGCAGGTCGTAGCCCTCACGCATCGCGCGCAGGCTCGTGAAGAGCATGAACGCGCCGCCGCCGGCGGCTTCGATCACCGGCAGCGCCGCCCGCACCACCGCGGCCGTGTGCTCCCGCGTGTTCGGTTCGGGCAGCCCTTCCGGCACGTACAGCAGGCCTTGGGTCGCGAAATCGAAGGGACTTTCCCAGCTTGCAGCGCGCGCCCGCGCGAGCCCCATTTCGCCGCAGTAATGGCTGAAGTCCCGGTTTACCGACAGCGTGGCCGAAGTGAATATCCAGGCGCGTGCGTGCTCCTCGACCTGCCTGCCGAATATGTCCGCGATCGAAAGCGGGGTCGAGTTGAGGTGGAGCGAGCGGCCGAAAAGCTCGACCCAGCGCACGCGACTGTCATCGACCGCGCTGCGCCAGCGCTCGCTGCGCTCCGCGAGGGAGAGCGAGCGCTGCCAGACCCGGGCCAGGCCTTCGGCGCGCTCCGCCTGCTGCTGAAGCTCCGCCGCCAGATGGTCGAGCCTGCCCAGCACCGCATCCAGGGCCGCCTCGAAATCGGGCCGGTGGGCCAGCGCACGCAGCGGGAGGCGCCCGCTCTCTTCCGGGAACGCCAGCCGCAAGTCGCGCGCCGCCTTGTCGAGCGCCTGTGCGGCAGCCGGCAGCGGCGCGTAATCGGGCGCGGCGGCGAGGCCTTCGAGGCGCGCGTCACGCGCCAACTCCATGAGTTGCGAGCTCGATACGCTCTCGCCGAAGAACAGGCCCGCGGTTTCGGGCAACTGGTGCGCCTCGTCGAAGATGACGGTGTTGCACGCCGGCAGCAGCTCGGAGGCGCCCTCGTCGCGCAGCACAACGTCGGCGAAGAAAAGATGGTGATTGACGACCACGACGTCGGCTGCCAGCGCCTGGCGCCGCGCCCGCATGACGAAGCAGGCGTCGTAGTGCGGGCACTGGGAGCCGAGGCAGTTCTCTCGCGTGGAAGTCGCGTAGGACCAGATCGCCGCGGACTCCGGCACCGCGGCACAATCGGCTTTGTCGCCCGTGCGGGTACTCCGCGCGAAGCGCTCGATCTCGTGCAGGTGTCTGACGTCGTCCCGGCCGGGAAGCCGCCCGTCGCTCAGGGCACGCTCCAGATGATAGTGACAAACATAGTTCGCCCGGCCCTTGAGCAGCGCCACTGTGACCGGCACGTTGAGTGCATCGCGCACCGTCGGAATATCGCGGTCGAAGAGCTGGTCCTGCAGCGTCTTAGTTCCGGTCGAAATGATCACCTTGCCGCCGGACAGGAGCGCGGGTACGAGATAGGCGAAGGTTTTTCCGGTGCCGGTGCCGGCCTCGGCAACCAGGACCGCGTTCGCCGCGATGGCCTCCGCTACTGCCTGCGCCATCTCCAGTTGAAACGGGCGGCCGCGATAGCCCGGCACCGCCTGCGCGAGCGGCCCCGCCGGTGAAAAAATCGAGCGCAATTCCGGTGCTGCACGCGGGTGAGTCGGCGGCATGCGCTACTTCAATTCAGCGCTGCTTCAGCGCGGATTTCAGCGCATCCGCCAGCTCCACCACCGCCAGCGCGTAGTTGACGCTCCGGTTGTAGCGCGTAACCACGTAGAAATTGTTGAGACCGAAAAAATAGCGCGGACCACTTTCGGTTTCGACCATGAACAGCGCCGCCTCCATCTCGTCGCTTACCGGGGCGAGCGGAACCACGCCGCGCCGCCGCAGCTCCCCCACACTGAGCTGCGGCTTGATCTCCCCCAGCAAGGCGGGATCGATCGTGTTGCTGCCCGCATCCACCGGAACGATGACCGCTTCGCCCTCGCGCCATCCGAAACTGCGGTAGTAGTTTGCGACGCTGCCGATCGCGTCGGCAGGCGTTCCCACCAGATCCCGCTTGCCGTCGCGGTCAAAATCGACGGCGTAACTCCGGTAGCTGCTCGGCATGAATTGCGGCACCCCGATCGCGCCGGCGAAGGATCCTTTCACGAATAGCGGATCGAAGCCGACTTCCCGGGCGAGCAGCAGATATTCCTCCAGCTCGCGCCGAAAATACTCGGCTCGCGGCGGATAGTTGAACGCAAGGGTGGTGAGCGCATCCAGAACCTTGAACGTACCGGTATTGCGCCCGTACAAGGTCTCGATCCCGATCGTCGCTACGATCACCTCTTCCGGCACTCCGTAAACCCGGCTCGCGCGGCCGACCGTTTCCGCGTGCTGCTGCCAGAATTTGACGCCTCCTTCGATACGCTCGGTGCTGACATAAAGCGCGCGAAACTCGTACCACGGGCGAGCTGTGCGGGGCGCACTCATGGCCCGGATTATGGAGGGGCGCACTTGCGCCTGGGCGAAGAGGCGCCGCAGCTGAGCGCGCCGGAACCGGTGCTTCTGCGCCATTTCTTCAATAAAGGCCTCGACCTCGGCGGATACCTCCGTCTGCGCCGCGGCGGGCGCCGCGACCCCACCCAGCAACATCACACAGAACACCCAGGCAAGCACGGCTGCGGCATGAACTGGAGACTGCCATGGAACGCTAAGCCGCGGCGAGTGCCGCTCACGGCTCACGTTCCAGCTCACCTTCCAGCTTACGCTCAAGTATTTCGCGGCCTGCGAGCACATCCGCATAGAACGGGCACTCATAATTGTAGAATGCGCGGCCTCAGCTTAACATCACCGACAGATGTTTCCTCGCCTCGATCCCGTCGCCGCTACAACCGTAAACTCGCCCATTACTGAGATAGCTTCTGGAACGCCCGTCATGCGAAGCATGCTCCGGACCATTCTTGCGGCGCTTGCGCTCGCGCCGTTCGCGGTGCACGCCCAGGGATACCCCAGCCGCCCGGTGCGCCTCGTCATTCCCTGGGCAGCCGGAGGCTCGACCGATTCCATTGGCCGCATCGTAGGCCAGAAGCTCTCCGAGTACACCGGCCACCAGTGGATCATCGACAACCGCGGCGGAGCCACCGGCACCATCGGACACGCCTTCGCGGCCAAGTCGGCACCCGACGGCTATACGCTGCTCCTCGGCACCAACAGTACCTTCGCCATCGCGCCCCACCTGTACAAGAATCTTCAGTACGACAATGAGAAGGCTTTTGCACCGGTCTCGCTCATCGCAGTGAGCCCGCAGATCCTGTCGGCACATCCGTCGCTGCCGGTAAAGGGTGTAAAGGATCTGATGGCACTGGCGAGGGCGAGGCCGGGCGCGATCCCGTTCTCCACTGCCGGAGTCGGCGCAACGAGCCATATGGCGACCGAACTCTTCATGAACATGGCTGGCATCAGGATGACTCACATCCCATACAAGGGCGGCGGTCCCTCGGCCCAGGCGCTGATCGCCGGCGAGACGGCGCTTTCGTTCGTCGACGTCATCACCGCGCTGCCGCAGGCGCAGGCCGGCCGGCTGCGGCCTCTGGCGACCAGCACGGCGAAGCGCACTCCCCTCATGCCGGAGCTGCCGACCATCGCCGAGTCGGGGTTGCCAGGCTTCGAATCCGTGACATCGTTCGGAATGTTCGCGCCTGCCGGCACGGCACAGGAGATCATCATGCGCGTGAACCGTGAAGCGGCGCGAGCGCTCGCAACCGGGGACGTGAAGGAGAAGCTGCGCGCTCAAGGCATCGATCCAGTCGGCAGCGCTCCGGAAGACCTCGTCGCTCACCAGAAACAGGAGACGGCAAAGTGGGGCAAGGTGATACGCGAGCAGGGAATCAGATTTGAATGAAAGACGAGGAATCCGGCGCAGCTCGCGCTCCAATCCCTCGGTTTCAGAGAACTCACATGAGCACAACAGGCATGCCAGACAATTTCTTCTCCCCGCGCGTCGGGCGCATTACGGTTTCGCCGAGCAACGCGGGCGCGCAGCGCGTGCGGGAGCTCAGGGCGCAGGGGCGCGACATCATCGGATTGACCCTGGGCGAACCGGACTTCGAGACGCCGGGCAACGTCAAGCAGGCGGCGACGGCCGCAATGGGCCGCGAGGAAACCAAGTACACCAACGTCGATGGGACACCCGAGCTGAAGGCGGCGATCCGCGCCAAGTTCCAGCGCGAGAATGGCCTCGACTACGCACTGGATCAGATCATGGCCGGGAACGGCGGCAAGCAGATCATCTTCAACGCGATCATGGCCACCGTTTCGGCGGGAGACGAGATCATCATCCCGGCACCCTACTGGGTATCGTACCTCGACATCCCCCTGCTCGCCGACGGCACGCCGGTGGCAGTGATATGCCGGGCGGAGGACGGCTACAAGCTCACGCCCGCGGCGCTCGAGGCCGCCATCACGACCAGGACCAAGTGGCTGATCCTCAACTCGCCGTGCAATCCAACGGGAGCCGTATACTCGCGTGCCGAGCTCAAGGCGCTGGCCGCGGTGCTGCTGCGGCATCCTCACGTGTGGGTGATTGCAGACGACATTTACGAGCACCTGCTGTTCGACGGCCTCGAGTTTGCGACCATCGCCGAAGTCGAGCCGGCGCTCTTCGACCGCACGTTGACCGTCAACGGCGTCGCCAAGACCTACGCCATGACTGGATGGCGCATCGGCTACTGCGGCGGCTCCGCCGAGCTCATCAGGAACATGACTAAGGTGCAATCGCAGAGCACTACGTGCGCGTCCTCGATCAGCCAGGCCGCAGCGGTGCAGGCGCTCAGCGGACCGCAGGACTTCGTGGCGAGGCGCGCGCAGGCGTTCCAGGAACGCCGGGATCGGGTGCTCGAGCTGCTGCGCGAAGCGCCAGGCGTCGAATGCATACGCCCGCAGGGGGCGTTCTACGTCTTCGCGAACTGCGCAGGCATGCTCGGCAAGCACACACCCGAGGGCGCGCTGATCAGGACGGAACGCGACGCCGTAGACTACCTCCTGGACGGCGCAGGCGTAGCGGTCGTGGTGGGCGCCGCCTACGGTCTCTCGCCGTACTTCCGCATGTCCATCGCTTCTCCGATCGAGGAGCTCACCGAGGCCTGCCGGCGCATCCGCCGTGCCGTCGTCGCGCTGAAATAGAAACGGTTGCCTGGCCGCCGATACGCGCAGATACAAGCGGATGCACTCTGCTGCTTTTCCAGATGGTTTCTAGCGTCCGCATCGCGGTAGACATCGGGGGCACCTTCACGGATGGCCTGGCGGTACTGAGACCGGGCGGTCGCATCTGGGTGGCGAAAACGCTCACCACTACGCGCGATCCCGGGGAGGCCGTGACCACGGTCATCGCCGACTTGCTGTCACAGATCGGCGCCGCACTCAACGGGGGAAAATCGCCCGTCACGGAAGTGGTGCATGGCACGACCCTGGTCACCAACACCTTGATCGAGCGTAAGGGTGCCAAAACCGGCCTCGTCGTGACGAAAGGCACCCGCGACGTGCTGACCATAGCGCGAGAGATCCGTTACGAGCTTTACGATCTCAATCTCGAGATCCCGAAGCCGCTCGTTCCGGAGGAGCAGCGTGTCGAAGCGGACGAGAGGCTCGCCGCGGACGGCGAAGTCGTCACGACGCTCACCGACGGCGAGCTCGTACGGCTGATGGATCGGATCGACGGGATGGCCGTCGAGTCGGTCGCGGTCTGCCTGCTCCACTCCTACGTCAACGATGCACACGAGAAGGCGGTCGCCGCGGCGCTGCGCAAGCGCTTTTCCCGGCTCACGATATCGATCTCGTCCGCCATCGCGCGGGAAATCCGCGAGTACGAGCGCATGTCGACGACCGCCGCGAACGCTTACGTGCAGCCGCTCGTCGCCGCATACCTCGATCGGCTCGACCATCGCGTTCGCGCGCTCGCTCCCGCTGCTGCGCTCCGCATCATGGTCTCCAGCGGCGGCTTCACCTCCGGCAGCGCCGCCGCAGAGACGCCGATCCTTCTGCTCGAGTCGGGTCCGGCCGGCGGTGTCCTTTCGGCGCTCAATACCGCACGCAACAACGGCATCTCCCGAATCCTCTCCTTCGACATGGGCGGCACGACCGCAAAGGCCTGCGTGGCGCTGCGCGGAGAGCCGCTCATAGCGCACAGCTTCGAGTGCGCGCGCGTCTCGCGTTTTGCGCGCGGCTCCGGGCTGCCTATCCTCATCCCCAGCATCGATCTCATCGAGATCGGCGCGGGCGGCGGCTCGATCGCGCACGTGAACGATCTGGGATTGCTCAACGTCGGCCCGCGGAGCGCCGGCGCCGATCCCGGCCCGGCCTGCTACGGCAAGGGCGGAACCGAGGCGACAGTCACCGACGCCGACCTCGTGCTGGGCTATCTCAACGCCGACAACTTCCTCGGCGGCGACATGAAGCTGAGGAAAGACTGCGCGGAAGCGGCGCTGCAAAGGCTCGCGACGCGGCTCAAGCTCTCGGCCACCCAGGTGGCCTGGGGCATCTGCAATATCGTGAACGAGAACATGGCTGCCGCCGCGCGCGTCCACATCGCCGAGAAGGGGCACGATCCGCGCGAGTTCGCCATGGTTGCGACCGGCGGCGCGGGCCCCGTGCACGTGGTCGAAGTCGCGCGCAAGCTCCAGATCCCGCACGTGCTGGCGACGATCGCCGCCGGCGCCGGGTCCTGCCTGGGACTGCTTGCGGCGCCGGCGCGTGTGGACCGTGCCTGGTCCAGCCCTGCCCTGGTGAAGGACATCGACTGGAACCGCGTCGCGAAAGCGTACTCGGATCTCCGCGCCGATGCCGAGGACGAGCTCCGATCGGCGCGCGCGGGCGGAGCGGCGAAGGATGCGTTGCTACAGTGGTCGCTCGGCGCCGAGATGCGCTATGCAGGACAGGGCCACAACGTCTCGGTAAGTCTGCCGTGGCGCAGGATCACGCCGGCGCTGGGCGGATTGCTCCTCAAGGAATTCGAGAAGCGCTACCGGCAGCTCTACGGCCACCTCGTTCCGAACGCCGCGCCCCAGGTCGTCACCTGGCGGCTCTCCGGGCAATCGATCGTGAGGAGCCACCAATTCAAATGGGGTGACGCGCGGGTCTCCGAGCGGCCTGTTATGCGCGGCAAGCGTGAGATCTGGCTGCCGCTGAAGAGCCGCTACGGCGCGGTGCCGGTATACGATCGCTACTCGCTCAAGCCGGGCACCCGGATCTCCGGTCCCGCCGTTCTCGAGGAGCGCGAATCAACTCTGGTGGCGCCGGTTCCGGCGGTGTTGAAGATCCTTCCCGACTACACGGTCTCCGTCACGATCAAGGAATTCGGATGAGCCGGACAACGAAGCAAAAGCTCGACCCGATCTCGCTGGAAATCCAGTGGAAGCGTCTCGTCAGCATGGTCGACGAGGCATCGGCTGCGTTCGTGCGCACTTCCTTCTCGGTGCTGGTGCGGGAAGCCAACGACTTCGCGGTGGTGCTCACCGATGCCGAAGGGCGCTCGATCGCGCAATCGGTGCTCTCCATCCCATCGTTTATCGGGACGCTGCCCGCGACGGTAAAGCACTTCCTGAAAAGATACCCCGCGCACACCCTCAAGCCCGGCGACGTGATGATCACCAACGATCCGTGGATGGGTACCGGCCACATCCACGACGTGAACGTCGCGATGCCGATCTTCGACAAGGGCAGGATCGTCGCATTCGCCGCGGTGGTTTCACACATGCCCGACATCGGCGGGCGCATCCGCAACGCCGGCATACGGGAGATCTACGAGGAGGGACTGCAGATACCGCCGTTGAAATTGATCGGCGGCGGCACGCCCGATCAGAACCTGCTCGCCATGATCGGGCAAAACGTGCGCGTGCCGGAGCAGACGCTGGGCGATATCTGGGCGCAGGTCGCGGCCTGCAAGATGCTGGAGGAGCGGCTGCGGCCACTGCTGCGCGACACCGACCTGAAGGCGCTCGGCGCCGAAATCCGCCGCCGCTCCGAAGCGGCGATGCGCAAAGCCATAAGCGAGGTGCCCGACGGAGTGTACCGCGCCCAGACCCGGCACGACGGGTTCGAGGAGCCCATCCTCATCAACTGCACCGTGACGGTGAGGGGCGACCGCCTGGCGATCGATTACGCGGGCTCCAGCCCGCAAGTCCCGCGCGCCGTGAACGTCGTTCCCATCTACACGTTCGCGTATTCGGCTTTTGCGGTAAAGGCGCTGCTTTGCCCGGACGTGCCGAACAACGAGGGGAGTTTTCTGCCGGTCACGACTTCCGCCCCTCCGGGCTCGATCTTCAACCCGCGCTATCCAGCGGCGAGCGGCGGTCGCGGCATGATCGGCCACATGATGGTTCCGGCGATCATGATGGCGCTCGCGGACGTCCTGCCGGAGCGCGCCATCGCCGAAGGCTCGTCGAACTCGTCGATCACGGTGACCGGAGAGCACCGAGGTCAGCCTTACGCGGCCATCAGCTTCATGAACGCGGGCCAGGGCGCGACCCGGCGTCGCGACGGCTTCACCATGCTCTCGTTCCCGTCGAACCTGTCGAACACGCCGATCGAGGTGTTCGAGCAGATGGCGCCGCTGCGCGTCATCGAGCGCGCGGTGCGGCGCGGCAGCGGCGGCGACGGGACGCACCGCGGCGGCGACGGGCTGCGCTTCGAGATCGAGGTCGTCGCCGACACGCCGATGATGGCTTCGATGATCATGACGCGGTTTCGCACCGCACCACAAGGCATACGCGGCG
>DATFWO010000390.1:0-16215 GCA_035259205.1 Burkholderiales bacterium
GCGCGGCCTGCTGGATGCTGGCGAGTATGCATCCCGCTTCGACGGTGATCGTATTGTTGAGGGGATCGACCTCCAGGATGCGGTTCATGCGGCCGAGATTGAGCACGATCTCGTCACCCGCGGCGGACGGCGTGGCGCCGCCCGACATGCCCGTGTTTCCTCCCTGGGGGACGATGCCGGTGCCGGTCGCGGCGCAGATTTTCACGACCGCCGCCACTTCCGCGGTGCTGGCGGGACGAACCACCGCCGGCGTCGCGCCCCGGTAGAAGCCGCGCCAGTCCACGATGTAGGGCTCCAGATCGCGCGGATCCGTGATCAACCCGCCTGCTCCGACGGCCTGTTCCAGCCGTTCGAGCAGGGCCGAAGGGACTCCGATCGCCGTGCCGGCGGTCGTGCGTGTGCTCGGGCCTGGCGTGTTCCGGGGCGGCACGGTCAGATCCTGTCGGTTGGACGGGCGGGACGCTTCATCGGGTGCTCGGCGGGATCGGTGACTTCCTTGAACCCTATGTTCTGGGGCACGGCGCGCGGCAGGCAGATCATGTTTACCGACACGATATTCGGATACACGTTCTCCCTTTCGGTGTAGAAGTTCGCGGGATTGAAGAGCGGAGGGAGATGCCAATAGAGCCGGTAGTCGAAATCCATCAGGTGCCGGATCAGGGCCTCCGAGTTGTCCTGGCGGTCGTTCTCGACGTAGAGCGCGGGCTCGAACCGGCGCAGCAGCTCGCCGGCGCCGCGCAGCACATCGAGCTCCATGCCCTCGACGTCGACCTTGATGAGATCCAGCCTGTCGAGCTCCAGGTCGGCGTCCAGGGTAACCTTGTCGACCTTGCGGCCGGCGTTGTATGCGTTCGCCTCGACGGCGCCGAAGTTGTCGCGCCGGGTGTAGTCGAAGTCGGGGATCAGCACGAAACCCGGCTCCGCGCCCACGGCCGCGTGGCGCGCGTCCACGTTGACGATGCTGTTGAGGGCGATGTTCGCGCACAGAGTCTGGAACACCACGCGCTGCGGCTCGTAGGCATAGACGAATCCCTGCGGTCCCACGCACCGGGCGAGGGCCAGGGTGTGCAGTCCGATATTGGCGCCGACCTCCACGACCACCATGCCGGGGCGGCACAACTGGCGGAGCAGTTGCGCCTCGATCTCGGCGAATTCGCCATAACGCTCGATCGCCTGGCCCATGTAGATGTCGTTGCTGTTGTAGAGGACATAGCCTTCACGCGCCAGCACGCAGCGGTTGAAGCCGTCGCCGTCGAGCAGATTGCGCTTCGTCATAAAAAACAAGCCGACGCCTCTCAGACGCCGGCTTGCGTGCTCGTTGCGTGACGGGCGTGCGCGCGCCTGCCCGCCGGTCTACGCGGCGGCGACCAGCTCGCGCAGGACATAGGGCAGTATGCCCCCGTGCCGGTAATAATCCACCTCGATCGGCGTATCGATGCGCAGCAGCAGCGAGGCCTTGTCGGTTCGCCCGTTCTTGCGATGGATGATCATGGTCACGTCCTGCATCGGCTTGATGCCGTTCTCGATGCCGACCAGATCGATGGTCTCGCTGCCGTCTATCTTCAACGACTGGGCGCTGGCGCCATCCTTGAATTGCAGCGGCAGCACGCCCATGAACACGAGGTTCGCGCGGTGTATGCGCTCGAAATTCCGTACGATGACGGCCTTGGTCCCCAGCAGCTGCGGTCCCTTGGCGGCCCAATCGCGCGAAGAGCCCTGGCCGTATTCGTCGCCTCCGAACACGACGTTCGGCACGCCTTCCTTCTTGTAGCGCATCGCGGCTTCGTAGATGTTCGTCTGCTCGCCCGAGGGGTAATGTATCGTGACCCCGCCCTCGGTGCCGGGCACCATCAGGTTCTTGATGCGAATGTTGGCGAAGGTGCCGCGCATCATCACCTCGTGATTGCCGCGCCGCGCGCCGTAGGTATTGAAGTCGGCGATCGCCACGCCGTGCTCCTGCAGGTATTTGCCGGCCGGTGCGGTCGCCCGGATCCCGCCCGCAGGGCTGATGTGATCGGTCGTGATCGCGTCGCCGAAGATGCCGAGCACGCGCGCGCCTTTCACGTCGGGCGTCTTGCCGGGCTTCATGGTGAAGCCGTCGAAGTACGGCGGGAGCCTCACGTAGGTCGATTTCTCGTCCCACTTGTAGGTGGCGCCTACCGCGGCCGGTATCTCGTCCCACATCGGATTGCCTTCCTTGAACGCCGAGAACACCTTCCGGTACATCTCGGGATCGGTGGCGTACTTCATGGCGTCGCCGATTTCCTTCTGGCTGGGCCAGATGTCCTTGAGGTACACTGCTTTGCCGTCCTTGCCGGTGCCGAGCGGGTCCTTGGACATGTCGATGTTGACGGTGCCGGCGATTCCGAACGCGACCACCAGCGGCGGGCTCATCAGGAAGTTGGCCCTGATTGCCTGGTGGATCCGCGCCTCGAAGTTGCGGTTGCCGGACAGCACGGCCGCGGCGACGAGATCGTTCTTGTTGACCGTGTCCTCGATCTTGCTGTCGATCGGGCCGGAATTTCCGATACACGTCGTGCACCCGTAGCCCGAAAGGAAATAGCCGAGCTGGTTGAGGTACGGCATGAGCCCGGAGTTTTCGAGGTATGCGGTTACCGCTCGCGAGCCCGGCGCAAGAGAAGTCTTGACGCGCGGGTGAGGCTTGAGGCCCTTTTCGGCGGCCTTTTTCGCGAGCAGGCCGGCCCCGAGCAGCACGCCCGGGTTGGAGGTGTTGGTGCACGAGGTGATGGCCGAGATCAGCACGTCGCCATGACCGACGTCGATGCCTTCCTTGCCGGTCGGAAAGCGGTTCTTGAGAGGTTCGCCGGGTTTCCCGTAGCCGCCTGTCGGCTGGTCGTAGGCGGGGACTTGCGGGCATACGTGAGGTATGTCGTCGGCCGACTTGCCGTAGCCTCCTTCGGTGACGGGCTTGCCCATGAGCTCGTGAAAGCGCGACTTGAGCTTCGGCAGCTCGATGTGGTCGTGCGGGCGGCGCGGGCCGGAAACAGCCGGTTTGACGGTGCCGAGATCGAGCTCCACGATTTCGCTATAATCGAGCTCGCCCTTCCTGGGCATGCCGAACATGCCCTGCGCTTCGTAATAGGCCTTCACCGCGGGCACGATATCGCCGCGCCCGGTCATACGCAGGAACTCCAGCGACACGTCGTCCACGGGAAAAAAGCCGCAGGTCGCGCCGTATTCGGGCGACATGTTGCCGATCGTGGCGCGATCGGGAACGGGCAGCGATGCCGCGCCTTCGCCGAAGAACTCGACGAACTTGCCGACCACCTTTTTCTCGCGCAGCAGCCTGACGATGGCGAGGACGAGATCGGTTGCGGTGACGCCCTCGGAGAGCTTGCCGGTGAGATGCACGCCGACGACGTCGGGCTCGAGGAAGTACATCGGCTGGCCCAGCATGGAAGCTTCGGCCTCGATGCCGCCCACGCCCCAGCCCAGCACGCCGAGCCCGTTCACCATGGTCGTGTGCGAGTCGATGCCGACCAGGCTGTCGAAATAGAACATGTCGTCCTTGCGCCAGACCACCTGCGAGACGTACTCCAGATTCACCTGGTGGCATATGCCGTTGCCGGGCGGAATGATGTGAAACGTCTTGAACGCCTGCGCGCTCCACTTCAGGAATTCGTAGCGCTCGCGGTTCCGCTTGAACTCGATCTCCATGTTCTTCTTGAGCGCATCGGGCGTGCCGTAGTGGTCGATCTGCACTGAGTGGTCCATGATGAGATGGCCGGGGACGATGGGCTCGATGATGTCCGGATCCTTGCCCATGTTCTTGGCGGCTTCGCGCATGGCGGCGAAGTCCACGACCAGCGGCACGCCGGTCATGTCCTGCAGCAGCACGCGCGCCACGACGAACGGCACTTCCTCGACGCGCTGCGCCTTCGGCTTCCATCCCGCCAGTGTGCGCAGATGGTCTTCGGTGATCTTTTTGCCGTCGTAGTTGCGCAGCGCGGTCTCGAGCACGATGCGCAGGCTTATGGGCAGGCGGGAAACCTTGCCGAGACCGGCCTTCTCGAGCGCCGGCAGGGAGTAGAGCTTTCCGGTCTTGCCGGCGTATTTAAATTCCTGAAGAGAATTGAAGAGATTGTGGCTCATAGGGGCTCCAGAGTTTGCGTTCCACGCGCGTGCGGCCCGGCGGGCCGTTTTTCGTGCAGGCGGGCGTACTGCCGCCGTCGATGGAAAACGGGAATTATATCTTGCGGCGCGCGAGCGGGCATAGCGCAGGACACTGCCGCCAATCTTAGGTAAGATGTTGCCCGCTGCACGGGGAAGGTGGCGCGTCCACGGTCCTCCATCAAAACAGCGGCATGCGCCCTGCCGGATAAACGAGGAATCGCCCATGATGACCGACCGGGTCATCGTCGTCTGCACCGTCATCGTCGCCGCCATTTACTTCTACGCAACGACGTTGATTCCCTCGCTGGAAATCGGCGATCCCCTCGGCCCCAAGGCGTTTCCCCGGCTGCTCGGTGTCGCGCTGCTGATGTCGGCGGGACTGCTGGCCCTCGAGATCTGGAAGGAACGCAAGGCGCGCGCCCCCCAGGCTGCGCCCGCCGGATCCGAAGGGATGCGGACCATCTGGGTGATCGCAGGCGTGAGCGTCTGGACCGCCGCCTACTACATCGTGTTCGAAAAGCTGGGCTACATCGTCGCCACGACGATCTATCTGTTCGCGCTCATGGCGTGGTTCCACCGCGACAAGTGGCTCGCGAACGGGCTCACCGCCGTGCTGTTCTCCGCGCTGAGCTACCTGATGTTCGTCAAGCTCGACGTGAACCTGCCGAAGGGCCTGCTGCCGTTCTGACGATCGATGGACACCCTCACTCACATAATGAACGGCTTCGTGGTATGCCTGCAGCCGATCAATCTGTGGTACACGTTCGTGGGTTGCTTCCTCGGCACGATCATCGGCGTGCTGCCTGGGATCGGACCATCCGCCGGCATCGCGCTGCTGATACCCGTCACCTACGGGATGAACCCGACCTCTGCGCTCATCATGATGTCGGGGATTTTTTACGGAGCGCGCTACGGCGGCTCCACCACCGCCATCCTGATCAATACACCCGGCGAGGCATCGTCGGTGATGACCAGCCTCGACGGCTACCAGCTCGCGAAGCAGGGGCGGGCGGGGGCTGCGCTCGCCATTTCCGCGCTCGGGTCGTTCATCGCCGGCACTCTCGGGGTGATCGGTCTGACGCTGTTCGCCCTTCCACTGACGAGCATGGCGCTCAAGTTCGGCCCGGCGGAATACTTCACGCTGATGTTCTTCGCGATGACCGCGGTTTCCTCGCTTGCCGGCAAGTCGCCCGCCAAGGCCATGATTTCGACCGTGCTCGGGTTGATGATTGCGACCATAGGGATAGACCTGCAGAGTGGGCAGCCGCGCTACACCATGGGGGTGCCCGAGCTGCAGGACGGCGTGGGCTTCATCATCGCGGTGGTGGGGCTGTTCGCGATCGCCGAAGTGTTCTTCTCGATGGAGGAGATGACCACCGGCACGCGGGCCGAGATCATCAAGTTGAAAGGCAGGTTGTGGCTCACCATGGAAGAATGGACCCGGTCGGTCGGGCCCATCCTGCGCGGCGGCATCATCGGTTTTGTCATCGGCGTGCTGCCGGGCGCCGGCGGCACCATCGCGGCCATACTGTCGTACGTCTGGGAGAAGCGGCTGTCGAAGCACCCCGAGCAGTTCGGCAAGGGCGCGATCGAGGGTGTCGCAGGACCCGAGGCGGCGAACAATTCGGATACCGCCGGGGCGATGGTGCCGTTGCTGACGCTCGGCATCCCGGGCGGAGGCGCGACCGCGGTCATGCTGGGCGCCTTCATCATGTACGGCATCCAGCCGGGGCCGCTGCTGTTCCAGAACCGGCCGGATCTGGTCTGGGGCCTGATCGACAGCATGTACATCGGCAACATCATGCTGCTGATCCTCAACTTGCCGCTGATCGGCATTTTCGTGCGGCTCCTCTACATCCCGAGCGGCATCCTGATGCCGCTCATCCTGGCGATCTCCACCATCGGGGTGTACGCCATCAACGGCAACGTAGTGGAGCTTTACATCGGGCTCATCTTCGGCGTCATGGGCTACATCTTCCGCAAGGTGGACATTCCCGTTGCGCCCATGGTGCTGTCGCTGGTGCTGGGCGGCATCATGGAGCAGTCGTTCCGCCAGGCGATGACGATTTCGGGCGGAAATCCCAAGATATTCGTCGGGAGCCCGATCTGCATTACGCTCGTTTCCCTGGCGGTCTTCTCGGTCGCCCTGCCGTTCCTCCTGCCGCTGCTCAAGAGATGGCGCGAGGGAGCCGGCACCGACACCGCTTGAATTTGAACAGATGATTCCTGCAAAACGGCTGCGCTATTCCGCGATCGTCGATCGGCCTCCGCTGAGGCTGCCCGGCAAGGCGCGCGTCGTGGTGTGGCCGGTCGTGAACGTCGAAGTATGGGACATCGGCCGGCCGATGCCGCGCCAGGTGCTGCCGCCGCCCACCGGCGTAACGCAACTGCCGGACGTGCCGCACTGGGGCTGGCACGAGTACGGGATGCGCGTCGGTTTCTGGCGAATCAAGGCATTGCTCGACGAGCTGAAGATTGTCCCGTCGCTTTCGATCAACGCGCGCGTCTGCCTCGACTATCGGCCTGTGGCCAGGGCCGCGCTCGATGCCGGGTGGGAATTCATGGGCCACTCTTACGACCAGAGGCCTACCCATCTGGAGCCCGACCTGGCCGGAATGATCCGCCAGTCGGTCAAGGTGCTGCGCGAATTCACCGGCAAGCGCCCCGTCGGCTGGATGGGCCCGGGCCTCACCGAGACCCTCGACACCCCGGAGTTGCTGGCTGCGGCAGGCATCAAGTACGTCGCCGACTGGGTGCTGGACGACGAGCCGTGCTCGATACGGACCCGGGGCGGCAGCCTGGTGACCCTGCCGTACAGCCTGGAGCTCAACGATATAGCGATGATGGTGGTGCAGCACCACGCGGCGGATGAATTCGTCACGCGCTGCATGGATACCTACGAGCGGCTCTCGAGCGAAGGCAAGCACCGCGCGAAGGTGATGGCCATTGCGGTGCATCCCTATATCTCGGGCGTTCCTCACCGCATCAAGTATTTCGAGACGGTGTTCCGGCGTCTGAGCAAGCGCAAGGACGTGCTGTTCTGGAACGGGGCGCAGATCCTTGACTGGTATCTCAAATCGGGACAGCGGTCGTGAGCAGTGAGCGATGCGCGCGAACGTCGGTGACCGGCCCGCGGGTTCGAGGCCGCCTTGACAGCAGGGTGATATTCTTTGAACATTAATACGTTACCCTCCCGTACCGGATCCCCACAGGGAGCGGCTATAAGGTAGCGGTCCGCGCCAACAGAGAAACTCTCGCTTCGCACGCCAGCAGGTGACCGCGCGTTCACCGCAACGCGCTCGAAGCTTACTCAATCCAATCGCAAGGAGCATCAAATGGCCAAGCAACCCTGGAAGACGGATAACTGGTTCGTGAGCCAGTGGAATTTCGCGGACGAAGTGCGCAAGGACTTCAAGTTCGCCAAGCAGATCAAGATCCACGACATCACGTTGCGCGACGGCGAGCAGCAGACCGGCATCATCCTCAGCAAGGACGACAAGATTCGCATCGCGGAAGGGCTCGCGGAAGCCGGCGTGCATCGCATCGAAGCGGGCATGCCCATCGTTTCGCCCTCCGACGCCGAAGCCATCAAGGAGATCGCCAAGCGCAACCTCGGCCCGCAGATCTTTGCCTTTTCGCGCTGCATGAAGGAAGACGTCCAGCGCGCGATCGATACGGGCGTCAACGGCGTGGTCATGGAGATTCCGTCGAGCCAGCACATGGTGGACCTCGCCTACAAGTGGCCGATGGAAAAGGCGATAGAGACGTCGATCGAGGCCACCAAATTCGCGCAGAAGAACGGGCTGGAGGTCGTGTTCTTCCCGATCGACTTCTCGCGCTCGGAGATGAACTGGGTGTTGAACCTGATCAACCGCGTTGCGACCGAGGGTCACATGGACGCGCTCGCGCTGGTGGACACTTTCGGCGTCGTGTCGCCTCACGCGATGCAGTATTTCGTGCGCGAGGTGAAGAAGCGCATCAACAAGCGCCTTGAGGCGCACTTCCACCAGGACTTCGGGATGGGCGTCGCGAATACCATCATGGCTGCGGCCGAGGGTGTCGAGGTGCTGCACACGACCGTGCTCGGCGTGGGTGAGCGCGCGGGCAATACGCCGATGGAAGAAACCGTAATGGGGCTGCTCACCATGTATGGCGTGGACGTGGGGCTCGACTACAGCAAGCTCACGCCGCTCGCGAACCTCGTGCAGAAACTCACGGGAGTGGACGTACCCTCGAACAAGCCGGTCGTGGGCAGGCAGCTCTACCAGATCGAGTCCGGGATCATCGCGAGCTGGTACAAGAACTGCGGCGAGGAAAATGCGACCGAGCTGTTCCCCGTGCGCGCGGGCTTCGTCGGCCAGCCGCCCGCCGAAGTCGTGATGGGCAAGGGCAGCGGCATCGATTCGGTCAAGGCCTGGCTCACGGAGATGGGCATCGAGGCGAGCGACGACGAGGCGCTCAAGATGACGGCCGCGGTCAAGGGCTATTCGCTGAAGAACAAGCGGCTGCTGACGGAAGCGGAATTCCGCAAAATCGCGCAGGACGTCATCGCGCAGCGGGCTGCGGCGTAATGCAGGGCGTAACCATCGGCCGGTCGCGGCCGAAGGGATACCGGCCATGCGCAGCAGTTGACGCTTGACCCGGAACGAGGGGATGCGCGCTGCATCCCCTCGTTATTTTTCGGCTGCTCGAGTCACGGCAACCAGGCTGCAACTCGAAACAGGGGAGGGGCTGCATGCTGCACTTTCCGGAGCTCAACCGCGGCAAATGTAAAACCTACATCGTCGGCTGTGAGCGCACCAGCAAGGCGCTGCTGATCGATCCCGTGAGGGATCACATCAGCCGCTATCTCGCGTTCCTTTCCTATCAGCGGCTGACCCTGGATGCGGTCCTGGACACGCACACCCACGCGGATCACCCCACGGGTTCGTTCCAGATGCACGACCTGACCGGGGCGCGCCTGATCATGCATCGCCGCGCTCCGGTTCCGGCGGTGACCGAGCACGTGGAGGACGGGCAGACCATACAGGTCGGGGACGTGACGATGCAGGTGCTGCATACGCCGGGGCATACGCCTGACAGCATCAGCCTCTACGGGGGCGGGCGCGTATTCACCGGTGACGTGCTGCTGATCGGCGGGACGGGGCGCGCAGATTTCGCCGGCGGGGACGCGGGCCAGCAATACGATTCGATCACGCAGAAGCTCTTCCGCCTGCCTGACGATACGCTGGTATTTCCCGCGCACGACTATCGCGGCAATACGCAGTCCGCCATCGGCCATGAGAAGGCCCACAATCCGCGCGTCGCGGGGCGCACCCGCGAAGAGTATGTCACGCTGATGGCGAACCTCAACTTCCCGATGCCGGAAAAAATTCAGGAAGTGCTGCAGCCCAACCAGAGCGCGATCGAGGACGACCGGACGAAATTTCCGGATCTGACGGAACTGAACCGCGTGAGGCAGCTGACCACCCAGCAGGTGCACGCAATGCTCGGCGGGGCGCAGGGCCCGCTGATACTCGACGTGCGCGAGCCCAGCGAATTCAGCGGCGAGCTCGGTCACATCCCCGGCAGCATGCTGATACCGCTGCGCGAGCTGTCCAGCCGGACGCAGGAGCTCGACGCGTACCGGGGCCGGCAGATCATCGTCGTGTGCCGCTCCGGAGTGCGCAGTACCACGGCGGCCGCCATGCTCTACGGCCTGGGCTACGAGCGCGTCTACAACCTGAAAGACGGCATGGTCGAGTGGAACGATCGGAAGCTTCCTGTAGAGCGGTGACCGGTGTACAGTAAGCAGTGGACGGCAGCCGGTAAACAGGAAGGACAACCGTTCACTGTTCACAGATCGCCGTTCACCAGGAACGGATGGGTGACCTGAGCGGCCTTCGCATCTGGCGCGAGCCCGACCTCCGGGACCGTATGCCCTGGTATCGCGCGGTCGCCGACAATTTCCACCCCGCCAAATTTCGCATCGCAAGGCAGATTCCCGTCTCGATTCCGCTGGACGCCGGGGAAGAGGAGCTCTGGAAAGAGCTGGAAGCAAAAACGCCCTGCTTCCTCGAGCTGTGGAGCGCTGTCCGCCGCGGTTCGGCTGAGATCGGTCCCGTGCGCCCAGCCGCCCCGGACCTGGTGGACCTGTGCCGCGAGCTGGCGTATCGGATGCTCGCGCACTGCAATTTCTGCCGCTACGACTGCCAGGTCGACCGGGGCCGGGGCGCGAAACTGGGCACCTGCAAGCTCGGCGCGGACACGCGCGTTTCGAGCTATTTCCATCATCTGGGCGAAGAGCTGGTCTATCGCGGCACGCGGGGCTCAGGAACGATCTTTTTCACCTCCTGCAATATGCGCTGCGCGTTCTGCCAGAACGGCGACATCTCCACCGACAAGGACAACGGCCGCGCCGTGAGCCCGCGCACGCTCGCCACGATGGCGTGGCTGCTGCGCATGGAGGGCTGCCACAACATCAACTGGGTGGGCGGCGACCCCACGATCCACCTCCATACCATCGTGGACGCGATCTCCCAGCTCGGCGACTTGCGACCGACGCGGGAGGACTTGGCCGCGGCGCTACCGGGAAAGGCGGATCGCCAGTTCGGATTCGGAACATATGCGCAGTTCGGCCATTACGCCGGTGCTTTCAACGCGCCGATGTTGTGGAACAGCAATTTCTTCATGTCGGCTCCGGCGATGAGGCTGCTGCGCATCCTGATGGATGTGTGGCTGCCCGACTTCAAGTTCGGCCCGGGGCGCTGCGGGCCGCTGCTCGCGAAGACGCCTTTTTACTGGGAGACGGTCACCGAAAATCTGCGCCTCATCCATGAATGGGGCGAGGACTACACGATCCGGCACCTGGTGATGCCGGGCCACGTCGAGTGCTGCACGGTTCCGGTTCTGCGGTGGGTGGCGGCGAACATGCCGGACGCGCCGGTCAACATCATGGATCAGTATCATCCGGACAATTTCTGCGATCCGGCCCATCCGAAATATAGCGAACGGTACCGCGACCTCACGCGCCGTGCGACACGCGACGAAGTCCTGGAGGCGTTCCGTTACGGGAAGGAACTGGGGATTTCCTTCGAATCCCTCTCGTACGAGAAAAACTCGACCGGCCTGCGCCTGTAACGGGAACGGGGCGCCGGGAAGGACAGCTCCGGCAGACGACGTTCGTCGACGATCTCAGAGCCTGCCGCCTCGCGCTCGCTATCGGCCGGATAACTCGCGCATCAGCCAAGGGTGCATGTTCTCCTGCACCCCGGGGCAGTAGATCGCCGTACCGGCGGTACGGACCCTCTCCGGCTGTTCGCTCGCGAGCCCGACGAACAGCGAATCGGGAACACCGAACCATGCGAGGAGCTGGGGCGCGGGACTGATCCAGGATCTAACGGTGGCGCAACCGAACATTTCCGGCTGGAGGACGTAGGCAGACGCGACCAGGTCGAAAGGATAGAACCCGTCCCGACCTATGTCCTCGCTCCAATACCGGAGCCATCCACGCGCGCGGGATGCAACCCATGCCGCCGCGCTGCCCGCGGTGGCGAGCACACGCAAATCCGCATCGGTCAGCATGACGTTGCGGGCTGCTTCATACGGAACCATGGTCAGGGGAATGCCCATCGCGATCACCACTTCCGCTGCGCGCCGGTCCTGCGCGTAGTTGAAGTCCCGGAAGACAGGTCCGTGACCGAACAGGATGCCCTTCCCCCTGCCTTCACTCGGATGAAAGAGATGGCCTTGACGTCTGCCCATCACGATGACCAGGCGAGCGATGTTGGCCGCCAAATCCGGTCGTCCATGGACCGAAGCGGCGATGTTGGTAAGCGGACCCAGGGCAAGGATGGTAAGCGGCCCTTGTCGCAGGGTGTCTCGGAGCGCGTCGTGCGCGCGGTTCTCCACGCTCTTGGGAGATTCGAAGAGGGGGATCGCCGCGCCGCGATACACTGGCGGCGGCGCCCGCCCGTTCCGATTTGCTTCCGCGACGAACTCACGCACGGTATCGTCGACCACTTGCAACGGAGCATTTCCGAATACGGTGGAAATGCCGACGATCCTGGTGCCAGCCGACCTGGAGAGGAGCAGCAGGGCAAAGCAATCGTCGGGATCGACCTTGGGCCCCGCTCCGCAGGCTGCATCCGTATCGACCCAGATGCGCCCCGCGCTCGGGCCGCCCTTACCCAGTGGGAGCGGGACCACCGGTAACTCTCCAGTGCGCCAGACGCGCACCGGCATGGCGAGCGTCGACAGGAGGAGGACGGCCACCAACGCGATCGCCAGCCCGATCCAGCGAGCGCGCCGCATGTTGACCCGCCGGCGCACGCGTCACCGCCGGTGCCGACCGTCGTTTCTGAAGCGCTGCTCCAAGCACCGCTCCTCTGGAGCGATCACCCTTACGTCGCTGACTGCAGGTCCGCGATCACGGCCTTCAGGAAGCGGCCCGCTTCGCCGCCCGTCGCCACTCGGTGATCGAAAGTGAGAGACAGGGGCAGCATGCGGCGCACCGCCGGCCGGTCGTCCACGACGACGACCTGCTTGGCGATCCTTCCGGCGCCGAGTATGGCCACCGTCGGCGGCACCACCACCGGTGAGGCGTAACGGCCTGCGATCGAGCCGTAGTTGGAAAGCGTGATCGTATTGGCGCGCAGCTCTTCGGGCGGCACCTTTCTTGCCCGCGCATCGGCGATCAGCCTGTCGAGCGCCTGCTTGAGCTCCTCGACGTCGCGCTCGCCGCAGTTGCGCAGCACCGGCACGAGCAGCCCGTCCGGGGTGTCCACCGCGATGCCGATATCGATCTTCTTCAGTACCCAGCGCCCGACCTTCTCGCTGTCGTACCAGGCGTTGAGCGACGGCTCGGCGCGGCAGCCGGCGACAAGCGCGCGGATGAGCCGCATCATCGTCGAGATGCCCTGGGGCCAGAGCTCGATATCGGCGTCGTCCATGATGGTGACGGAGGCGACCTCCGCGTGGGCGAGCTCCATGTTCTGCGCCATGAATCGGCGCACGCCGCGCAGCATCTCGATGGGGCCGATCTCCGACAGGATGCGCGCGGCCCGCTGCACGTCGTGGATCATGAGCAGGCCGTCGGCACCGGTGGGCGTGACCATCGCCAGGTCCACGTTGAGCTTGCGCGCGAGGGCGCGCACGGCGGGCGTGGCCTTGATGCCCCCTGTGACCGGTGCCGGCGCGGCAGGCGCATCGGCCACGACCTTCTGGCCCACTTCGACCTTGCCCACGACGGTACCGGCGTCGGAGGCGTCGCTTTCGCCCTCGAATGCGACGAGCGGGGCGCCGAGGTGGGCGATATCGCCGACCTTGCCGTAGAGCTTGGCGATCCTGCCGGAGTAGGGCGCCGGAATGTCCACCACCGCTTTCGCGGTCTCGACTGAAATCATGGGCTGGTCTGCTTTCACCTCGTCGCCCGGCTTGACGTACCACTTGACGATTTCGGCCTCCTGCAGGCCCTCGCCGAGGTCGGGGAGCTTGAAGATTTTCATGTGCGAGCCTTACCAGTTGATCTCATCCGCGGATGCGCGTTTTTTTTTGCAGCTCGAATGGGAACTTGAGAGCGCGAGCTTCAGGCAAAATCGAGCGCCTTCCTGGCCGCGGCCACGATGCGGCCCTTGTCCGGCATGTACTGGCGCTCCATGCGAGGTAAGGGAACCACGACGTCGTACGCGGTGACCCGCTGCACCGGGGCAAGCAGGGTCAGCAAACCGTCCTCCGCCAGATTGGCGGCGACCTCGGCCGCGTAGCTGCACGTGCGCGGCGCTTCGGTCGCGATGACGCAGCGGCCGGTCCTGGCGACCGAAGCGAGTATGGTGTCCATGTCGAGCGGCTTCAACGTCGCAACGTCGAGCACCTCGGCGGCTATGCCCTGTTCCGCGAGGTCTTCGGCAGCGGCGAGCGCCTCGTGCACCATCGCTCCCCATGCAACGAGAGTAATGTCGGAGCCTTCGCGCGCGGTGAAGCACGCGTCGAGCGGGGCCGCCTGCCCGTCGTCCGCCACTTCTTCCTTGATGAGGCGGTAAAGACGCGTGGGCTCCAGGAACACTACCGGATCGGGATCGCGAATGGCGGCGAGGAGCAAACCGTATGCCCGCCGCGGCGAAGACGGATAGACGACCCGTATACCCGGGATGTGGGAGAACATGGCTTCGGGGCTTTCGGAGTGATGCTCCGGCGCGTGGATGCCGGCGCCGCACGGCGTGCGCAGCACCATGGGGCAGGAAAGCCGTCCCTGCGTGCGATGCCGCATGCGCCCGGCGTGATTGAGCAGCTGGTCTATGGTCGTGTAGGCAAACCCGGCAAACTGGATCTCCGCTACCGGCTTCAGGCCTTCCACCGCCATGCCTATGCTCATGCCGGTGATGAGTGCCTCCGCCAGCGGCGTGTCGATTACGCGCTCCGGTCCGAAGCGGCCGGAAAGCCCCAGCGTTGCACGAAACACGCCGCCATCCACGCCCACGTCCTGGCCGAGCACGACCACCGCGGTGTCGTTCTCCATCTCGCGTTTCAGCGCGAGATTGATGGCCTCGACGAGGGTGACTTGCGCCATGACTTCGGTGATGGATGATGGGTGACGAGAATCCAGTCGCTGCGCCCGCTCTTCCCGTCACTTGTCGCCCAGCGCTGCGGCGCGCTGCTTTTCCAGCGCGGCCGGGAGCCTTGCGTAGAGGTGGTCGAACATGCACTCCGGGCCGACGGCCGGGGTGTCGAGATAGGCCTGCGCCGCGGCCTGGACCTGCTCGTTGCATTCCTTGAGGAGCGCGTCTTCCCTGGCCTTGTCCCACGCACCGCACGAGGTGAGATACGCTCGCAGACGTGACAGGGGCTCGGCCTTCCACGCTTCGGCCAGCTCATCGGGGCTGCGGTAGCGCGTAGCGTCGTCCGCTGTGGTGTGGTCGCTAAGACGGTAGGTGAGCGCCTCGATCAGCGTCGGGCCGCCCCCCGCACGCGCCTTGGAGAGCGCCTCGTCCATGGCGTGCCTCACGGCAATCACGTCGTTGCCGTCCACCTGCACGCCTTCGAAACCGCCGGCGATGGCTTTCTGCGCGAGCGTCTGCGCCGCGCTTTGCGCGCGGCGCGGCACCGATATCGCCCATTGATTGTTGGTCACCACGAAGACCGCCGGCAGCCTCCAGGCACCGGCAGCGTTGATCCCTTCGTAGAAATCTCCCTTGGAGGTGCCGCCGTCGCCCAGCGTGCATACCGCGACACGGCGCTCGCGCCGGAGCTTCATCGCATAGGCTACGCCGACCGTGTGCAGCACCTGCGCCGCGATGGTGATGCACACCGCGAAATCCTTGCGCGGTCCGGCGAAAGCCGACCCCCGCTCGTCTCCGCCCCAGTAAATGAACAATTCCTTCATGGTCACGCCGCGAATCAACTGCACGCCGTTCTCGCGATAGGTCATGAGAAAGACGTCGTCCTGCGCCATCGCGGTGCCGATGCCGGTCTCCACCGCCTCGTTGCCGACCAGGGATGCGAATGTGCCGAGCTGGCCGGTGCGCTGGAGCGCGATCGCCTTCGCGTCATAGATGCGCATCAAGACCATCCAGCGATAGAGCTTGACCAGGAACTGCGGGTCGCTGGCGAACCGGGGCAGCGGCTGGACCACCTTGCCGCCGGGGTCCAGGAACTGCGAGTAGCGGATTTCGAATTTTGCGACGACGGTCACTGGCTGTGCCTGCGCTGAGTGATGGGTGCCGAGTGTCGGGTGACGAGAATCGCCGCAATCGGTTAATAACCGACCGCGGGCTGCCAGTCAACAGCCGGCTGCTCGCGCACTGGGCCGCTGTTTGACCGGCTGCAAGCGCCTGTTTGTTCCCGGCGGGACCTCGTTCACGTTGCGGAACCGGTCGGGTTCCGGGGGATTTGCCGGTATGATGTGCAGGTAGATCCGGACTTTCGGCTTGGTTGTCGTTACCGTCTAGAACCTATTTCATATACAGGCGCGTGATGCGTTGTGGCCAGGACGGACCGTATGCGAGGCGCACGGCGCAGGCCATATGTCGATATGGTCAAGCCGGGCAACGATGCAGACGGCGCGCCGCAGGGAGGAGCAGGGGCCCCGATGTTCTTCCGGGGATG
>DATFWO010000391.1:0-9955 GCA_035259205.1 Burkholderiales bacterium
CTTTCCAACGACGGCGGCAAGACCTTCACGGACCGCACCAGCCACTGGCGCGTATTGTGGTCGCCCGCCGGACAGGGACACGTGCTGTTCATCGAAAGCCCGCTTGCCGGGACCAGCGCGCCGCGCATCTACGCCGACAACGCCGGCATTGCCCGCTACCTCCAGCGCACGATCGAAGTCCTGCTGCACAAGCCGTTCGCCGACGAGTCGCTCCCGATCGTCGATGCGGATTTCAGCCGCACGGGAAATTCGCTGAGCACTGTCGAGGAGCGCGTGGTCGCCGCGAAGGACGAGATCATCCTGACGTGGTGGGATCTCATGACGCCGTTCATCCTGACCATGCCGCCGGGCGCCATGAACCGTCCGCTCGGCGTCTATAGCACGTTTCTGCCGGCGAAAAGCGCGCAGCTTGCGGTGAACGGAACGATCGCGACCGCGAAGGTGGCCTTGCAGGACCGCTTCGGCAAGCCGGCATCGAGCTGCTGCCTGGCGTGGTCGGAATCGTGGACGAGACCGAAGGGTTAGAGCGTGTTACTACGTCTCAGATACCGCGTCCCAGATAATGCGTCCCAGATGCGGCGTCCCAGATGAAGCGTCCCAGAAGAGCGTCGCGGATACTACGTATCGGACAAGGGAGTGTGCGGTGGTTTGGAATCCGCTTCGCCTGGAATGCGCTTCAACTGCTGTTGCAGGAACGCCGCAATGCGTGAAGGAGCATTCCAACTTTTCGCGCTTGCTGAATGACCGCCACATCGATCGCAAGGTAATGCAGTCTCGCGGCCAGCTCCAACTGAGTTTCCACTTCCGCCAGTGAACCGGCTGAAATTCCAAGATAGTGATACAGCTCCCGGGAAGAGTTTCGCGCGGCCCCCTCAGCGATGTTAGAGGGTATGGACACCGCCGATTTCCGTGCTTGCGCAGTTAGCCCATACAACTCTTCCTTTGGAAATTCCGATGTCGCGTGATAGACCATCTCGGCAAGCTTCATCGCTTCCTGCCAGACCAACAAGTCGCGATATCCATGGCCCGTGCCCATGTCATCGCTACCGTCCCGGACTTGAGCGGGTTGACACATAGCCTCAGAACAGTCTGCAATAGTTGCGTGTTATCCGAGAGGCATGATTTGAGGCCCATGAGGAGCTACGCTTCATCCGGGGCGCAGTATTTGAGACGCAGCATCTGGGACGCTTCATCTGGGACGTAGTACCTGGGACGCTTTATCTGGGACGCTTCATAAGAGACATGATCCGGATCGCGGCGATCGAGGTCAGCCACTGGCACGCGCTGTTCGACGCGGCCTATCTCAAGGCGCTCGCGCAAATTCCGGACGTGCAGTTGGTCGGTGTGCAGGACCCCGATCCGGCGGTGGCCGCGCAGCGCTCCGCCCAGGTGGGCGGCCCTCCGACGTTCACCGACTACCGCGAGATGCTTTCCACGACCCGGCCGGATTTCGTCATCGCCCTGGGGCGCCACAGCGCGATGGCCGGGATCGCCCATTTTCTGCTCGACGAAGGCTATCCGTTTCTGATGGAGAAGCCGATGGGCCTGAACGCGCGCGAGGTGCGGGGCGTCGCGGACAAGGCCGCGGCCAAGCGCGCGTTCGCCGCCGTCCCCCTGTTCCAGCGCTATAACCCTTTCGTCACTCACGCGCGGCGCATGCTCGCCGAAGGCGCGTTCGGCCCGGTGTCGCACTTCTATTTCCGGTCGAACCGCCCGAGCTCGGCGCGCTACGTTGCCTGGGGATCTCCCTGGATGCTGGATCCGGCGGTTGCCGGCGGTGGGAGCCTCCGCAACTTGGGCGCTCACGGCATCGACGTGTTTCTCCTGCTGACGAGCGAGGACGCGCAGGTGACCGGCGCTCAGTTGAGCTCCCGTGCGCTCGGCAAGCGCGTGGAGGACTATGCGACCTTGCTCCTGCGCACCCCGAGCGGCGTGCTCGCCACCATCGAAGTGGGAACGACGTTCCCGGCGCAGGGCGGCGCGGACGGGGAGTGGAAGCTCGCGGGACGCGACGCGCTCCTCGTGCATCGGGACGGAATCCTGCGGTGCTCGACGGCGGCGGGCGCACAGGATCTGCCGGGACAGCCGGCCGAGCCGCTCTCCCTGGTCGCAGTGCGCGATGTATTGACACGGTGGCGTAGCGGCCAGCCGCCTGCAACCAGCGTCGAGGATTGCTACCGGGCGGTGCGGCTGATCGACCAGGCCTACGAGCTCGCAGCGCGATAGGCCGACGCCCCGCCTTCCGGGAAATTTTTCGCGCCGGCACGGATCCCCATCGCCCACCTTCGCCGGATCGCGGCTCCCGCTAGGCCCAACGGCATATTGCGCGCGGCCGCGGGCGGACTTACCGTGTCCGGCGCCGGCGTGCGAACCCGGCCCGCGGCCGCCGTGTGGGGCGCAGCGGAACGACAGGACGGGAAGGGAATGGCCATGGCGGGCGAATTCCAGGTCAGCGGCACGAACGCGACTGCGCTGTTCACGCTGAAGCTTCATCGCGGCGACGGTATGACTCTGGTCGCGATGAACTGGAAGAAGGGCAAGCCGCCGGACGATTTCGTCGGCTTCGCCATCGAGTACAAGGAGCCCGGCGGCCAGAAGTTCTTTCCCCTCAAGAATCGCCTGGCATTTCCCGGCACCGAGGGCGAGGTCAACCCGAACCGCCTGTCGACCCTGTTCTCGCCGATCCAGAAATTCCGCTGGGTGCATTTCCCGCGCAACGCCGATCTGCCCGGCAAGTTCGTCTACCGGGTTACTCCGGTCTTCATGAACGACAAGGACGAGCTGAGCTACGGCGACAAGCAGGAGGCAGCGATCGAGCTGCGGCGCGAGACCTATCCGGGGAAGCTCAACGTCGCCTTCACGCGCGGCTTTGTCTCGTCGCAGGCCTTCGTCGATCGCTACGCATCCGTCGCGCCCATCTCCACGCTGCTACCCGAGGTCGCGTCGCAGGGGCTCACTTTCGTTCCGAGCCATCCCAAGGCCAGGGAGGCACTGGCGTGGATGGGCTTCGAGGCGCGGCAGGCGATACTCGACGTGCTCGACCAGGCGCTCGCCGACCAGAAGGCGCAGGTCCGCGTGGTCGCCTACGACCTGAACGAGCCCGACGTCGTATCGCGTCTCGAGAAGCTCGGCAGCCGCCTCAAGGTGATCATCGACGACGACGGCGACCACAACGAGCCGGGCGCGAGCGAGCTGCAGGCGGCGAAGCGCCTCAGGATCTCGGCCGGCAAGGCGAACGTCAAGCGGCAACACATGGGAAAGCTGCAGCACAATAAGACCATCGTCGTCGACGGCCCGAAGGTGCAGGCGGTCGTGTGCGGCTCGACCAATTTTTCGTGGCGCGGCTTCTTCGTGCAATCCAACAACGCCATGGTTCTCGAGGGCAAGAGCGCGGTGAAGGTGTTTCTCGCGGCGTTCGAGGCGTACTGGGCGAACGACGGCGTGGCGGGTTTCGGCGCGACCGCCTCCGCGGACCTGACCGATCTCGGGTTGAGCGGGATCGACGCGCAGGTGTCGTTTTCTCCGCACGTCTCGAAGAACGCGCTGTTGAAGACGATCGCGGAGGATATCGGCAAGAAGACGACGTCGAGCCTGTTTTTTTCGCTGGCGTTTCTCTACCAGACGCCGGGCGCCATGCTCGACGCGATCAACAAGGTCACGAACGACGACAAGATCTTCGTCTACGGCATTTCCGACAAGAAGGTCGGGGGCATCCAGGTGCTGAAGCCGGACGGCAATCTCGCTCCGGTCAACCCCGCGGCGCTGGAGGAGAACGTGCCCGAGCCGTTCAAGTCGGAGCCCACGGGCGGCGGCGGGACGCGCATGCACCACAAGTTCGTCGTCATCGATTTCGACAAGCCGACCGCCCGGGTTTACCTGGGGTCCTACAATTTCTCCTCGACAGCGGACACCAAGAACGGGGAAAACCTGCTGCTCATCCGCGACCGCCGGGTCGCGGTCTCCTACCTCGTCGAGGCGCTGCGCATCTTCGACCACTATCATTTCAGGGTCGTCCAGGAGGAGGCCAAGCACGCTCTCAAAAAGCTCCAGCTCGCGCGGCCGCCGCGCAAGCCGGGCGAAAAGCCGTGGTGGGCGGAGGACTATACGAACGCGCGGAAGATCCGGGATCGGCTGCTGTTCGCCTAGAAATTAACAGCCGCAGATAAACGCTGATACCTCAATTCAACCCTGGGTACGAACATGGTCGAGCAGGTTCGGCCGTCTTTGCATCTGCTCGATCGGTTCGACGGAGTTCGTTGATTCGCTGGGCATCCCGTCCTCGTAAGCGGCCTAACATTGATATGCCTGCGTGCAACGCAGCCTATCGCGGCAAACCGAGATGAACACAGCGTCATAAACGATTGATTCCCGGGAAAGGATGACAGCCGACTCGAAGTCGGTGTTTAATTACACGACATCTACGAAGTTCACTATACGTTAGGCTGCGTATATGTCGCGGGAGGGGATAGCGGTAGCAAAAGAGTACGGAACGGGGCTTCCTGTGTTTGCGAGTGCCTCCGAAGCTGAGAAAACGCTGTTGGCGCAGCGTGATGCCACTCTAGAAGCCCTGGATCTTGAGATTCAATCTTTACGGCCGGACTACTCACCTGACAGCCTCAAGGGTTTGGAAAAGTGGTACGTCGAGAAAGGAAGCCCAGAAGTTGGTCTTGGTGGATATTCCCTGCCTCTCGCGATAGGGTTCTATTTTGGCGAGGTCCTGTGCCGAAGGGCTGGCTTCGAATGGTTCGTGGCCGAGTTTGCCTTCGAGCGTGGCCGTTACGAAATTGGAGTAAGGAAACCACTGGTTTCCATCATGCTGACCAAAGGCAAGCGTCCCCGAATTGAGGGCAACAAGCGCATGCAGAGTCTTTGGCGTGAGTATGGCAACTACGCAGCCTAACCCCCGCGTCGAGGACGACGCTCCGCATCCGCACGCGCGTCTCACGCGGAAACTATAAGGACTTTGCGGGCATTCTTGTTGGCGATGGCAACAAGAGTACGGTAGTAGCCGCGACGCTCCTGCAGCTCGAGCGCCCAGCGTGATAGACGGTCCTGGTGCATGGGTGCGCTCTGTAGAACGGAGCGGGCACCCTGAACCAGGAGGTTGCGCAGGTAGGCGTCGCCGCGCTTGCTGATGTGACCGAGCCGGGGCTTGCCGCCGGTAGAGTGTTGACCTGGTACTAGGCCGATCCAGGCGGCGAACTGCCGGCCGTTCTTGAATTCCCGGGCATTGCCTACCGTGGCCACGATCGCAAGTGCAGTGGTCGCGCCGATGCCGCGGATGTGCATCAGCCGCCGTGCGGGCTCCGAGAGCCTAGCCTGGGCATGAATCTGGGCGTCGTAGGCATCGACGCGCTCGTCGAGCAGGCGCAGCTGCGTGAGTAGATCCGCAATCGCCCCGCGAGCCAACTCGGGCAGTGCTTCGGCTGCCTGCGCCGCCTGGCGGCGCACCGTCACCGAGCGAAGCGGCAGTACCACGCCGAACTCCGAGAGTAGCCCGCGCAGGCGGTTGATCACCGCCGTCCTCTCCACCACAAAGCCTTGCCGCACCCGGTGCACTGTGAGCAGCGCTTGTTGCTCGACACTTTTGACCGGCACGAAGCGCATACTCGGTCGCGTGACCGCCTCGCACACTGCCTCGGCATCGTTGCTGTCGTTCTTGTCGCTCTTGCGATAGGGCGCCACCAACTTGGGCGCCATGAGCTTCACCGTATGCCCGTGTTGCTCGAAGCGCCGCCCCCATTCATGCGCGCCCGAGCAGGCCTCCATGGCAATCAGACACGGGGGCAAAGTAGCCACCAGCTCGACCAGTTGGTCACGCCGTACCGTGCGGCGCAGCACCGTCTTGCCAGCCGCATCTCTGCCATGAAGCGAAAACACCTTCTTTGCCAGATCGATCCCCACGGTAGTAACCTGTTCCATGACTTCCCCTCCGGCTATTTAGATTGAACACAGACACTTCAATCTTGGCACCTCGATGCCGTCGCCGCGACGGGGAAGTCCCTTTCATTCGTTAGATCGCACATGAACATCCACGCAACCCGCGGAAGCGTTGCAGCAGGCGACGACGTAGACGCGCCACACGCACGCGACTTCACGTTTCCAGACGGTGCGACGCTTGAGCAAATTGTCGGCGGCATCGCGGATTCCAGCTACCTGGCCAAGATCACGGGTGGTCAAGCCACTTGGACCGTGGTCTCAAACATTCCCGTAGCCGTTGTGGCTCAACAATGGAGCAAACCCCGAATGCTCCCAATGGTCGAAGATCGTCGAGACAAACTGGAACATCGAAACGGTGTGCTTACGTTGCACTTCAATTATCACGCCCAAATTGATCCAGAAACTGTCTACAAGACGTTCTGGGGGTTCCGGCTCAATGCAATCTAACAGTGCGGCCCACTCGGAGCCGGAACCTCATCCGATAAAGTGGACACCTCGACCTAACGGACGAGGAGGTTTGCATGGCGGCACCGGTAGGTCCTAAGAAGGTCCATCGCTACACCATTGAGTTCAAGATTCAGGCAGTGAGGCTGGCGAATCATCCACAAATCCAGACGCAGGACGTTGCGCACGCGCTGGATATCCACCCGTTCATGCTCTCGAAGTGGAAGAAGGATTACCGCGAGGGCAGGCTCAAGGTGGCGAATGAAGATGAGGTAGCGAGCTTACCCAAGGTTTTGCGCCATCCGGGCTCGGACGCGGAGAAGCGAGCGCTGAAGCGTCGCGTGAAGCAGCTGGAGGCGAAGGTTGAGGCGCGTCGCGAAGCGCGGACTCTGCAGCGCAAGCTCGCGGCACTTGAGCTGGAACATGGTCACTCGTCCCCCCGGTCGGACCAGACTAAGTACGCGCAGCTACAGCATTTCCTTCCCAATATGGCGTGGTTTTTGGTCTTAGAGAATCACTTTCGGTATTGAAATTGGCCGTGTAAGCATTTTTCGATCCAAATTGTCCTTTGCTCTTGGCGATCAGCGCGCCTGCCCCAGTCGATCGACCATGGCCTTCACCGCCCGTATCTGCGGCGCCGTCCTGGTGTGATAGTCGGCGCCGGTATAGCCCCACCAGTCCCAGCAGCCATTCGGGTTGTAGACGAAGCTGCCGTCCGCGCCCCATCCGCTGCGGGCAATCGTCTGCGGGTACAGCACGATGAGACGGTAGGCATCCGCCCACCGGTTGTAGCCTGCATCGCGCACGAATGTCGTCCCGATCGCGTCCGCATACTGCCGGCAGCCGTGGAATGCGACGTGAACGCGGCAGCGCTCCGTCCGGCACGCCGCCGGCACGTAGAGATAGCCGGTCTCGGCGAGTGAAATCACGGAGGGGCCGCCCTTCACGAACTCGCGCTGGTCGAAGTCCGTCACTGCCCCCGTTTCCGCCGCAGGAATGGCAGGGGAGGCACCCATGAGGTGCGCGAGCAGCGCGCCCGCGGCGTCGTACGGCGCGCGGATGCTCTTGTCGAAACAGCGGTTGAGGAAGGGCGGCTCCGTCACCTCGCACGCATGCGTGACATCCGGATCGGCGCTGGGCATGGTGTGACCGGCAGGCAGATCCCGCACGAGCAGCACGTTCGCCGGCTTCACGTAATGACGGTAGTAATCCGCCAGCGCGGACACGACCGCCGGGAAGACCGTCTCGTCGCGGCTTCCCGTGAAGAGCCACACTTTCGCCGTGGCGAGATGCGAGGTGGAATCGATGCGGCCGGTCTTTGCCAGCGCATCGGTAGCAGCCTGAAGCAGGGCCAACGCGGGCAGGGGCGTATACAGGCGCGGCGTCATGCAGTTGTAGTAGGCCGTCCACCAGCTCCCGCCGGCGCAATAGTACGGCCCCCCGGCGAGCACGCCCGCGCCTTTCACCGACGCGGAGTGGGCGACATGAAATTGCACGGCCATCTGACCGCCCGAAGACAGGCCGGACACGGTGACGGACGAAGTATCGGCGTCGAGTCCGGCCAGCCTGGGCGCAGAATGCGCTGCCCCGGCAAGGACAAGGAGTATCGCCAGGAGCGCGCGCAAAGATGCCAGCCGGCCCGGCGGCAACTCGGTGCGCATCGGAGCGCTAGCTCCAGTTGAGCCGCGTGAGGATGGCGCGGCCCATGACCCAGTCCTTGTCCTCTTCCGTCAGGAAGTCGAGCGTCTCCGTGAAATGAGTGATGCGCTGGCGGTAGGTCGCTTTGGAAAGGTCGGCGGTAATGTCGGTGCCCCAATAGGAGCGCCGTGGACCGAATGCCTCGAAGATGCGGCGTAGATGCGGCTTCATGTCGTCGAAGGGGTACGACCCCTGCGACCGGTTGGCCGCCGACGACATCTTGCAGGAGACGTTCGGAAATCTGGCGAGCGCGGCGGTGGCCGCGATCGCTTCCCCGGTCTTGCCGGCCTTGGCAATGTCGTCGGACAAAGCCATGTGATCGATGATGAAGATCGTATCCGGATTGCGCTCGGCTACTCGGGCAAACTCCTCCTGCCGTCCGGCAATGGATATCATGATCGGGGCGCCGGCCTTGGCCGCCGCGGGCCAGAGCCACTCGGCAGTGCCGTCGGAAAGCCACCTGGTCTGGGCGCGGTTGAAGGTGAGGCGTATGCCTAGCATGCCGGGCTGCTGCTTCCACTTCGGCAGCAGCGCAGCCGACTGTGGTTGGTCGAGCAGGACGCGGCCCATGACAGCAAAACGGTCCGGATGATTCTTTGCCGCCAGCAGCGCATAGTCGTTGCGCTCGCCTTCCCAGGACGGCGGCACGATCACGACGCGATCGACGCCCGCTTCGTTCATCAGCGGCAGAAGCTTCTCCGTCGTGAACGGATACGGCAGGTGCGCGGCAGCAGCGCCTCCCGGAGGCCACGGACGATCCGGACCCTCGGCCAGCCACAGATGGACCTGGGCGTCGACGATCGTGCGCTGCCGCGCCGATTGAGGCCTGGTTCCCGCGCCCTGCGCAAGCGTTTGCGCCTCCGCGGTTCCCGTGCCCGGCACGCCGAGCGCCAGCCCTGCGCCGAGGGCGCCCTTCAGAAATTCACGTCGCGATGGCATGTCGATCTTCATAGGCCTCTCCGCATGTCGAGCAATGTGGAAATCCAGTCCGCGTCTTCGGCGTGTCGTCAGCTGCGCAGCCTCGCCGTCAGCTCCACTTCGAGCCGCTTGCCCTGTCGCGTCCCCACGAACGTATAGTCGGTGCTCGGAATGTCGACGCCGACCGCGTCCCTGAAGCGCGCCCGCAGCGCCGGGAGAGATTCTTCGTGGTGCAGCAGAAAGGACGCCCGCTCTACATCCCGCCACGACGCGCCGCCATCGTTCAGGTTGTCAGTCAGGCGCTGGATGATTACCGGGAATTGCTCGTCGAGCGTCGCGTGGGTCATGTCGGTCACGCCGGACAGGAACAGGATACCCCCGAGCGCGAGGCTGCGCAGCGGGAAGACTTCCGGAACGTACTCCTTCATGACCTTCCCCGCGCCCGTGGCCGGGGGATACATCGCGAGGAGATCGATCGACACCCGCGACTTGGGCCCGAGGCGTTCGGTCCAGATATGGCTCGAGCTGACGGAGCGCGCCTTGCCCGTGAGTATCCTGCGCCGCTCCTGGTTGCCGGCTAGCCAGGAATCCATGTCGCGAGTGAACATCCGCGTCCGAACCACGTCGTCCAGGCCGAGACCGAGCGCGCGCAGGCGCTCCGCGAAGAGCATCAGCAGCTCGCGCGTTTCGTCCTCCACGGTGCCGTTGCCGGAGCCCTCCCACGACAACGACACGAACTCCTGTCCTAGCCACGGGAAGATCTTCAACCGCATCGACCGCCTCTGGCCATCACTCGTCACCCGTCACTCATCTCATTCTGGCTTGATATTGGCCGCCTTTGCGAGCTTGGCGACGAGCGCGACCTGCCCGGCAAGATAGCGATCGAACTCCTCCAGAGCGGTCGGCGGCGCGAGCTCGGCACCCATCGCGCTCCAGCGTTCCTTCACGTCGGGCA
>DATFWO010000392.1:0-22497 GCA_035259205.1 Burkholderiales bacterium
GATCAGCCATGAGCCCGATTTCCAGGATAGTGAAACGCACCGCCACCGTCGCCGTAGTCGCGGCTGCCGCATCCGCCGCCTTTCATCCGTGGCTGAGCGTGGCGAACGAGCCCGCCACGAGCCTCCTGGAATTTACCGATAGCGAGATGCGCAGCATTCGCGGGCACGGGCCATGGCCCGTGCCCTGGACGCGCGACCCGAGCAACCGCGTGTCCGGGAACGAGCAGGCCGTCCTGCTGGGCGAGCGGCTGTTTTTCGAGCAGCGGCTTTCGACCTCCGGACGCTTCTCATGCGGCTCGTGCCATGAGCCCGAGCGCAACTGGACCGACAACGCGACGCGCGGCGCCGCGATCGGCCAGATGGACCGCAACACGCCGACGTTGAACAACGTGCGGCTCAGCCGCTGGTTTGGCTGGGACGGCGGGTCGGACAGCCTGTGGTCGCAGAGCATCCGCCCGATACTCGAGCCGCGCGAGCTGGGCGCGACGCCCCGCCACGTGGCCGACGTGATGCGCAACGATCCGCAGCTTTCCTGCCATTACCTGAAGGCGTTCGGCGCGCGCCCGTCGACGACGGACGACGAGGCGGTGCTGGTGGACGTCGGCAAGGCGCTCGCCGCATTCCAGGAGACGCTCATGAGCGGCCGCACGCCCTTCGACGAATTCCGAGATGCGCTCCTCCGGGGTGACCGCGGCGCCGCGGCGCGATATCCCGATTCCGCGCAGCGCGGGCTGAGGATATTCATCGGAAAGGGCGGCTGCGAGAACTGCCACTCCGGCCCGAACTTCTCGAACGGCGAGTTCCACGACACCGGAAATTCGCATTTCGTCGAAAAAGGGCGCGTCGATCCGGGGCGGCATGAAGGCATCAAGAGGGTGACCGAGAGCCGGTTCAACCTGCTCGGCCCGTACAACGACGATCCGACGCGCGCCACCGCGACGAGCACGCGCCACGTCAAGCTCGAGCACCGTAATTTCGGCGAGTTCAAGGTACCGACCCTGCGCAACACGGTGCTCACCTCGCCCTACATGCACCACGGTGAAGTCGAGAGCCTGGGGCAGATCGTGCGGCACTATTCCGAGCTCGACCTGGACCGGCTCCATGCGGACGGCGAGCAGATACTGAAGCCGCTCAAGCTTAGCGCGCGCGAGCAGTCGGATCTCATCGTGTTCCTGGAAAGCCTGACCAACTTCACCATGACGTGGCGGCGCAATCTCGGGGATGGGCCGTACTGCGACTGACGTCGCCGTTCAACCAGTAAGCAGTAGGCGGTAAGCGGTGAGCGGGAATACGCCACGCCCGGCGTACGCCGGGGGCCCGGTCTCACGACGCGCAGTCGGAACGGGTTTTCGTCGCCATGCCATGCCGGGAGTCACCGCTTACCGCTCACTGCTTACTGTTTACCGTTCAAAGGGGAGAAAAACGTGATCCGCAAGCTCAGGACCCAACGCGACAACCAGCAGTGGATGCTCGACCTCGCGCTCAACATGCGCGGGCGGGTGCAGAACTTCGAGCGCGACGACCTCGAGGTCCCTGCAGGGAAGCGTGCGCGCAACTACCGCATGCTGCCCAAGGTCTGGCGCGAGGCGGCCGCCCGCCATGAGGCGCTCGCGAGGCGCGCCGCGGCGATGGGCGCCAACGAAGCCGCCACCTACCACTACGACCACGCGATCGAGTCCTACCGCATGGCGCAGCATCCGATCTTCTTCGACGACCATCCCGTGAAGATCGAGCTGTGCCGGAAGCTCGACGAGATGGTGGACCGCCGCTCGAAGGTGGCGAGCTATCCGATCGAGCGCGTCGAAGTCCCGTTCGACGGCCGCAAGACGATCTCGTGCCTGCTGCACCTGCTTCCCGACCGACGCAAGGCGCCGGTCGTGATCTACGTCCCGGGCATGGACCAGACCAAGGAGGTGTTCCCGAGAGCGTTTCACAACGTCGCACTGTCGCGCGGATTTCACGTGATCGCCATGGACGGGCCCGGGCAGGGCAATTCGAACATCCAGAAGATCAGGGCGGTGAAAGACAACTACGAGCGCGCCGGAGCCGCGGTCATCAGCTATCTCATGAAACGGCCCGAGGTGGACCCGAAGAAGATCGCCATCTACGGCATCAGCATGGGCAGCTACTGGTCGCTGCGGCTGTCGAGCTACGACCACCGGGCGGCGGCGGTGGTGAGCGCCGTCGCGTGCTTCAACCCCAACAACACGATCTTCACGCAGTCCTCCCCGCGCTTCAAGCAGATGTTCATGTACATGGCGGGCTACGACAATGAGGAAAAATTCGACGAGGAAGTGGCGAAGGGCATGACCGTGCGCGGCTATCTCGGCAAGGTCAGGTGTCCGACGCTCCTCGTGACCGGCGAGTTCGACCCGCTGTGCCCGCTGGAGGACGCGGTCGAGGCGTTCGCGGATCTGAAAGTGTCGAAGGAAATGTGGGTGTTCGAAAACCAGTACCACCCGCTGTGGGGCCTGTCTAACCTGGGCGGGTTGGACACCCATGATTACGTCTTCGACTGGTTGAAGCTGCTCTTCTCGGGCAAGCGCGTGCCGTCCAGGCGCGGGCGCGTTGCCTACATCAGGGAAGGCGGGGACGGACCCTGGGGCCGGTGCGACTGGACGCCGCCGATCGGGAAGGGACAGGCTTACTTCTAGTGACTGGTGACTTGTGACTGGTGACTCGTGAACTCGCTGCGAGTCGCCATCGTGGGCGCGGGTCCCGCGGGACTCTTTCTCGCCTACAAGCTCAAGCGCAGCCGGCTCCCCGTCGAGATCGGGATCTTCGAGCAGAATCCGGCCGGCGCGACCTTCGGATTCGGAGTGGCCTTCTCCGATCGCGCGCTCGAATTTCTCAACCGCGAAGACCCGGAAGTGTACGGGCTGCTCGCCCGCGAGCTGGAATCGTGGAGAGACAGCATCATCGTGCACAGGGGACGCGAAGTCCGTATCGACGGCATAGGCTATGCCGGCATTGGGCGATTGCAGCTGCTGGAATTTCTGCGGAAGCTGGCGCTTTCCGCCGGAGTGGAAGCGCGCTACGGGAATGCGGTCGAGGACGTTTCCGCACTCGGCGATGCCGATCTCGTCGTTGGCGCGGACGGCGTCAACTCGCTGGTGCGGCGAGGGCGCGAAGCGGACTTCGGCACGACGGTGTCGCATTTTTCCTGCCGCTTCGCGTGGTTCGGCACCCGCAGGCGCTTCGAAGCCCTGACGCACACCTTCGTCGAGACCGGGTTGGGCCACTTCAACGCGCATCACCACCGGCATGCGCCGGACATGAGCACGTTCGTCGTCGAGATGGACGAGGCGACGTTTTTTCGCGCGGGCTTCGATTCGATGGAGCCCGACCGCGCCAAAGAGGTCTGCGAGCGGGTGTTCGCCGACACCCTCGGCGGCCATGGGCTCGTCTCCAACAAATCGATCTGGCGGCAGTTTCCGCGGATCTGGAACGAGCGGTGGTCCGCTCGCAACCACGTGCTGCTGGGCGACGCCGCGCATACGGCGCATTTTTCCATCGGTTCCGGGACCCGCCTCGCGATGGAGGATGCCATCGCGCTCGCCGGGGCGCTCGAGCAGCAACCCGACGATCTACCGGCAGCGCTCGCGGCGTACGAAGCGGCGCGCAAGCCTATCGTAGAGAAGCTCGTCGCGGCCGCCGACGCCAGCGCTGCCTGGTACGACCGCTTCCCGGAGCACATGTCGCTCCCGCCCATGGATTTCGCGATGAGCTACATTACCCGGTCCGGGCGCATCGACATGGATCGCTTGCGCAAGCTCGCGCCGGCATTCGTTGCTGCCTATGAAGCAAGCCGTCAACACCAGTAAGCGGTAAACGGTAAGCGGTAAGTGGAACGTTTGTTCAGTTGGTTGGCCGTTCACTGCTTACTGCTTACCTCATGGAGCCTGCCGGCGTTTTTTGTGGCCAGGGAATTGTTCTGGAGCGTTGACCTTAAGGTCCATATTCAACCGTGTGTATCTGTGGCTTAATTGAGCTTCCGACGGAGAGTCACGGTGAGTGCGGAATACACGGTCAAGGTGCAATGGGGCGACTGCGATCCGGCGCGCATTGTCTTCTACCCCAAGTATCTGGAGTGGTTTGACGAGGCGAGCTGGGCGCTGCTCGACCGCCTGTTCAAGGACCGCCACGCGCTGCAGGAGCGGCACGGCGTCGTCGGGTTTCCGATTGCCGAGGTCTCAGCGCGTTTCCTGCGGCCATCCGGGCACGGCCAGAGCATCGCGTTCCGGAGCACGGTGGAAAGCTGGCAGGAAAAGCGCTTCACCATCCTGCACCAAGGCTACCGCGACGGCGAGCTGCTGCTGGAAGGGCGCGAGGTGCGGTTCATGGGCCGCGTCCATCCGCAGGACCCCAAACGGCTGCAGGCGATCGCCGTGCCGGCCGAGATCGTCGAAATATTCCGGTCGGCCAACAGCAAGGATGGGCGATGAGTGACGGGTGAGCCGATGGCGAGGAGAGCCGAGATCCACCAGGTCGAGTCCATCGAGCAGTTCATCGACCTCGTCTACGAGCAGGGGTGGACGGACGGCCTGCCGGTCTTTCCGCCCACGCGCAAGGTGGTCGATGGCATGTTTGCCTATCTCGGACGCAACCCGGGGGAAGTGCTGGGAACGGTCTTTCCGGGGGATGGCGAAGCCACCGTTGAAAACGTCGTCGCCAACTGCGCGATGGCTGGCTGCCTGCCGGAGTACGTGCCCGTCGTCATCGCTGCGCTGCAGTGTATCTCCGACCCGGCGCTCCTCATCACGACGACGCAGTCCACGGGGTCGGCGTCGATCTGCACCATAGTGACCGGCCCGGTCGTGGGTGATCTCAAGTTTCATACCCGCGAGTGGATATTCGGTCCCAACGGCGGACGGGCGAACGCCTGCATCGGCAGAGCGATCCGGTTGATACTGTGGAACGTGGGGCGCGCGCATCCGGGAAAGCTGATAAAGGGGACCATGGGCCACCCCGCTTCATGGAGCTATTGCATAGGCGAGGAGCAGGAGGCGACGCCCTGGGAGCCGATGCATGTCGATTTTGGCTTGGGCCCCGCGGACAGCGCCGTCACGGTCATGAAGGCGGGCGAGCACTCCCAGATCGCGGTGCCTTTCAATACCGTGGGGCTCAATGAATGCGTGACCCTGCTCGCGCGCGGCATCGGCCGCCTGGGTATCACCACGAGCGGCGGCAAGCGCGGATTCGTGTTTGTGATCAACCCGACCCTGGCGCAGGCTTTCGCGCAGGCCGGCTACTCGAGGGCGAAGCTCAGAGCCGCCATCGCAGAGCGTGCTTTCAAGTACTCGTACGACTGGCAAAACGACAGCAAGCAGGGCAAGGCGGTGCCGTTCGCCGATCGCGACAAGAAGGCACCCAGCGAGCGCGGCATCCTCGTCGCGCCGATCACCCCCGACGAAATTGTCGTGGTGGTCGGAGGCGGAGTCGCTCCCCAGATGGGCCAGTGCGTGGCCATCTCCAGCCGCAGCTCCGCCGGCAAGCCCATGCTGACCAGGAAGATACAGTTCCCTGATCGATAGAATCGGAGATCAACGTGCTCGAACTCATCAGTCCCATCGGCTATCCGCGCATCCAAGCCCAGGCCGATCGCCGCCGGCTCGACACCCCGGTCGGCGGGCGCATCGGTTTCATCTGGAACCAGTATCCGGCCACGCAGCATTTCTGGCCCCACCTCGAGCGCGCCGTCGAGGATCTGTGCAAGCCTTCGGCCGTGCGCCGCGCGTACAAGATCAATACGTGGATACCGCTGGAGAAGACTCAGTTCGACTCGCTCGCAGCGGCTGTCGACTATTTCGTGATCGGCGTAGGCGCCTGAGGGTCCTGCACCGGCGCCGCCGTGCGCGACGCATTTGCAGCATGGAAGCTCGGAATACCGGGTGTCGTGCTGGTCCACGAGCCGTTCGCGACGCTCGCGCGGGCGCAATGCCAGAGTCTCGGTGCCCGCGACCCGACGATCCTCGTCTACAAGCAGGACGCGCCCGCGCGGGATACCGTGGACGAGACGGTCGCCAAGGCGAACGACGTGGCTGCGGGCATTGTGAGGCTGCTCAGCAACACCCAGTGACGGGTGACGAGTGACGAGTAATGGGTGTCGGGCGGCCGCAGCGTGCGGCGCGCTGTTCGTGGCTGCCGCAGCCTACGCGCAGGAATATCCGACCAAGCCGATCCGGATCGTGACTTCCGAAGCGGGCGGCGGCAACGATCTCCAGGCGCGGCTCGTCTCGCGCGGAATTTCAGGGCCCTTGGGCCAGCAGGTGATCGTCGAGAACCGGCCGAGCGGCGTCATCCCCGGCGATATCGTGGCGAAGGCGCAGCCGAACGGGTACACGCTGCTGCTCTACAACAATACCTTGTGGACCGGGCCGTTGATCCAGCTCGCGCCCTACGACCCGGTCCGCGATTTTTCGCCGATCGCGCTCGTCGCGCGCGGCCCGAATGTCCTCGTCGTGAATTCCACGGTTCCGGCGCGCTCCGTCGCGGAATTGATCGGCCTCGCGAAGGCCCGGCCGGGCGAGTTGAACTACGCCTCCAGCGGCACGGGCGCGACCAACCATCTCGCAGCCGAGCTGTTCAAGGTCATGGCCGGAGTGGACATCGTGCGCATCGGCTACAAGGGAGCGGGGCAGGCGTTGAACGACCTCATCGCGGGCCAGGTGCAGGTCATGTTTCCCACCGCGGGAGCGGCGGCCCCGCATGTGAAGGCGGGCAGAGTGCGGGCGCTGGCCGTCACGAGCGCGGAGCCCTCGACGCTTGCTCCCGGCGTGCCGACCGTCGCGGCGTCGGGCTTGCCGGGTTACGAATCCATCGCAATATATGGACTTTTCGCGCCGGCGCGGACCCCCGGGCTTATCATCGGCAGGTTGAATGCGGAGGTGGCGCGCGTTCTGGGCACCGCCGACGTCAGGGAAAAGCTTGCCGCGGTGGGCATGGAGGCCGGGGGCGGAAACCCCGGCCTGCTGGCCGCAACGGTGAAATCTGAAATGGCAAGGATGGCCCGGGTCATCAAGGCCGCCGGCATTCGCGTGGACTGAACGGAAACGGAGGAACTCGTCATGACGACTACCGAACTAACGCGCTACGAAATCGACGTCAAGGATATCGAATACCTGAAGCACGGCAACAAGCCGCTGCTTATGAGGGTCTTCCAGCCGCGCGGCAAGGGACCGTTCCCGGTCATCGTCGATCTGCACGGCGGCGCGTGGTGCAAGAAGGACCGCACGAGCGACGTCGCCACGGGCGAGGCGCTGGCGAAGGCCGGCATCGCGATGGCGGCGCTCGACTTCCGCATGCCACCCGACGCGGGCTACCCGGCCTCGCTGGCGGACACCAATTACGCGATCCGCTGGATCAAGTCCCGCGCCGCGGAGTTCGGCACCCGCCCCGACATGGTGGGCATCCTGGGCGTTTCCAGCGGCGGCCACCAGGCCATGCTGGCGGCGATGCGGCCGACCGACAAGCGCTACGCCGCCCTTCCGCTTCCGGGCAACGCCGCGTTCGATGCGACCGTGCGCTGCGTCGTGCTGTGCTGGCCGGTGATCGATCCGCTCGGCCGCTATCAGTACGCCAAGAAGATCAAGGAAAGCGGCGCCTCGAAGCAAGCGGACGAATGGATTTCCTGCCACGACCAGTACTGGGGGAGCGAAGCGGCGATGGCCGAGGGCAACCCGACTATGGCGCTCGAGCGCGGCGAATCATCCCCCCTGCCGCCCGTGATCTACCTGCAAGGCACGGCCGATCCCGCTCATCCGCGGCCCAACCTCGATCGCTTCGTGGCGGCCTACCGCAAGGCGGGCGGGCGCGTGGACCTGCACTTCTTCGAGGGAATGAGCCAGGCGTTCATCAGCGAGCACCCGACTGCACCGGCGACTCTCGACGCGCTCGACAAGATCGTCGAATTCGTCCACCGCGAGATCCCGGCGAAGTGACGAAGTGATGCAGACATAGTGGCGCAGTGAAGACGGGTTGGCCCGTCTCACTCGTCACGCGGTAATCAGTCTGCGCGCAGGCTGTCGGTTTCCCGTACCACTTTCGCCCAGCGCGCGATCTCCGTCCGGATGTGGGCGGCGAACTGCGCCGGCGTGGACGCGATGATTTCGGCGCCTTCGTAGGAAAAGCGCTGGGCCATTTCGGGCGTGCGCAGCGCCCGCACGATGTGGCCGTGCAGCGCATCGATGATGCCGGGCGGGGTGGCGGCGGGCATGAGCACACCGTACCACGTCGTGAACGAATAGCCGGGAACGCCCGCTTCGTTGACTGCGGGCAACTCGGGCAGCGCCGCCGAGCGCCGCATCGTCGTAATCGCCAGGGGCCGCAGCCTCCCGGTCTTGAAATGTGGCGTCACGGTAGGAAGATTGTTCAAACCCACGTCCACTTCGCCCGCCAGCAACGCGATCTGGCCCGGACCGCCGCCGCGGTAAGGAACGGCCACGATGTCGGTTCGCGTCATGTATCTCGTCACCATTGTCTCGTCACCGTCCGGTCAGACGGTTGCGAAGACCTTCCCCCAGCGCGGATCGGGGCGGACCTTGATGCGGTCGCGCGCGGAGCGCAGCGCCGCCCAGGTCGTGGCGGTGATGTTGAGGAGCACCGGCTTGCCGAACTCTGCCTCCAGTAGCGGGACCGCGTGCATGGCGTGCCACAAGCCGCCCGGCATCATCACCGCCTGGGCCTCGGGGGATGCGCGCAGGGCCTTGCGTCCCAGCGCGAGGGCAAGCTCGTGCGCGGCATCGGGGTCTGCCGACTTGTGCTGCTCGAAGGTACTGGGCTGCGAAGCGTTGGCGACGACTTCGATGCCAGCCTCGTTCAAATAACGGGTAAGCGGATCGGTGGTCGTAGCCGGCCATCTCGTGGCGAGCGCGATCCTGTTTGCGCCGAGGTGCTGAAGCGCCGCGATGTGCGCCTCGAGGTCCGTGTCGCAGGGAAGGCCGCTCCGGTCCTGCGCTCCGGCGAGCGTTTCCAGCATCCTTTTCCGTCCGAGGAACGTGGCGACGGGGACACCGGAAAGCGCGATGCGATCCACCTTTTTCTTCGCGAGCAGATCGACGCGCTCCCAGTAGGTCGGCAGCTCGCGCTCGACCGCCTCCACGCTGTGCCCCTGGAAGTTGAGGCCGGTCGTGACCAGCATCATCCCCTCTGGGGCGACACGGTAGAACTGGTAGGCGTCCATGTCGGTATAGGCGTGCGGAATGATGTAGCCGAGCTGGTACCACGGACTGACGATGCTCATGGATAGACCACCTCAGGATTTGATTTGCCGTGAGATAGTGACATGATTGTGATCGGCTCGTCACGCGGTGCTCGGGATTCGCCCGCGAGCTCCTGGTTTCGCGATACTCGCAAACGGGGATTTGCATGCAGCGTTTGAATTTTGTTCTCGTGCTGTCGGCCGCAGTGGCATGCCTGTTTGCGTCCGGGGCGGCGGCGGAATATCCGGAGCGGCCGATCCGCTACATCGTTCCATCCGCGCCGGGCGGCTCGCCCGACATTACGGCACGCACTCTCACCGCAGAGCTCAGCCGGCAGCTGGGGCAGCAAGTCGTCGTGGACAATCGGGCGGGCGCGTCCGGCATCGTCGGCCTCGAGCTGGTCGCCCGGGCGGTTCCCGACGGTTACACCCTGGGCCACGGGACCGTGCCACCGCTGGTGATCCTGCGCAGCCTTCAGAAGCTTCCCTACGATCCAGAGAAGGACTTCCAGCCGGTGGCGCAGATGTACCGTTCGCCCAATCTGCTCGCGGTCACACCCGCGCTGCCGGTGAAATCGGTGGCGGAGCTGATCGACCATGCGAAGAAGAACCCGGGCAAGCTGTCGTTCGCCTCGACCGGCAACGGCTCGACGATCCACCTGAGCGGCGAGCTCTTCAAGCTGATGACGGGGACCGACATGGTGCACGTGCCGTTCAAGGGATCGGCCCTTGCGATCACCGATCTCACGGCGGGACGGGTGCATCTCATGTTCGACAGTATCGCTTCGGTCGGGCCGCACGTGAGGGCCGGCAGGCTGCGCGGACTCGGCGTCACGAGCCTGAAGCGCTCGCCGGTCTTTCCCGAGCTGCCGGCGATCGCGGAATCCGGGCTCCCGGGCTTCGAAGTCATCGCGTGGGCCGGTCCGATCGCGCCCGCGAAGGCCCCGAAATCCGTCATTTCCCGTCTCAACGCCGAAGCGAACAAGGCGTTTGCCTCTCCCGCGCTGGTCGAGAAGCTCACGGCGCTCGGCTACGAGGTCGCGGGCGGCACACCCGAAGCGTTCGCGCAGCACATCAGGCGCGAGGCAGCGAAGTGGGTGGACGTGGTGAAGCGTGCGGGGGTCAAGACCGACTGATCGGTGATGCGCGATGAGTCCCAAACATCTTGCAGAAGCTATGGATCTGCGTTTATCTGCGACTCGAATAGGTTTACTGGAACGGCTCTAAACGTCTTCAACCAGCACCAGGCGAACGACGGGCGTCGCAGCGCGGGCCTTGTGTCCGCTGGATGAGCCGGGCGGAATGAAGATGCCGGAGCCTTCCGTATACGAGACAACCCTGCCCCGAAAATCGAGCTCGAGCACGCCCGATAGAACGAAGCCGACGTGGCCTTTTTCGCACCAGTCCGGCTCGACGAACTCCGACGTGAACTCGACCAGACGCAGCTGTTTCGCGCCATCGCGATAGACCTTCGCCCGCGCGCCCGGCAGCAGCGGCTGCCAGGGAAGTGCATCAAAGTCGACTTTGAATGGATGCATCGCTACTTTGATCGGGAGGGCGGCACCCATCACCCATCACTCATCACCCATCACGGTATCAGAGCTTGGTAATCGGGCTCGCTTGCCCTTTCGTCGGCGCGGCTTTTTTCTGGAATGGCAACTCCATGCGGTACACGTCCGGACGTTTGGGATCGACGTAGACGGAAATAGGGCGCCCCTGAATCAGGCGCTCGGGGTTGCTGTCGAGCGGCTCGCTCTCGAAGAAGCGCTCGGCGCCGGTCTTCGGGTCCTTCCCCTTCGCTTCGACGACATAGCACAGGCCCAGATCGCGCTGCACCGCCGGATCATAAGGATCGCGCTCCTTCCCGTTGTGCTTCAACTCCCAGCGTCCGTTGCGTTCGGTCAGAGTGAAATCACCAGGCGCGCGCTTGGTGTCCCACGCGCGATCGAAGTCGGGGCTGATCCGCACTCGCACGAATTCCGCGGGCACCAGCGTGCCGCCGGTCTCGAACTCGGGCTTCTCGAAAGGACTTCTGCTGCGCATGGTGGAGACGATGAGTACCATTGCCAGCAGGATGATGGCGCCGGGAACCGCGGTGATCAGGGGCAACAGCCAGTTCTCGACCCAGAGATCGAGCCGCGCATCCGCGGGTTGCTGCGCATCGTAGAACACGGTGAGCTTGTCGCCCTTCGCGTATCCCTTGTTGAGATCCGACCCGCCGCTCTCGGTGCGCCGCGTCTGCCCATCGGTAGTGCGGAATTCCACGGTCAATGCAGGCGCTCCGCCGGAGATCTCGACGATCGTGCCTTCGGCGCGGGCGGCCGCGTGCTGGAACCACAGCGATCGATAGGTCATGTACCCGGCGCCCCACAGGAAGGGCAGGGCGGCCAGCGTCAGGACAATCGCGGTGACCCAACTGCCCGTCCGCTTGAAGCCCTCGTTGAGCTTCCGCACGTCACGTTCCATCAGTCACCCGTCACTCGTCACGCTTTTTCAGCTAATCGAGCTTGATCCCCGTGGCGCGCGCCACCTTTCCCCAACGCGCGTGCTCGGCTTTGACGAAATCCATGAACTGCGGGTGCGTCATGGTTCCCGGCGCCGCGCCCTGCTTGGCGAGGCTCGCCATCACGTCCGGAGCACGCAACGCGCGTTCCGTTTCACCGAAGAGTTGGCCGGTAATCTCCTTCGGCGTGGCCGCCGGCATGAACGTCCCGTACCAGTACACGACTTCGTAGGCGGGAACGCCGGATTCCATGACGGTGGGCACGTCGGGAAAGCTCTCGGTGCGCCGGGCCGTGGAAACGGCCATCGGCCGGATCTTGCCCGCGTTGATGAATGCGACGGCAGCCGGCAGCGAGGAGAACATGATCTGCACCTGACCGGCCGCGAGGTCGGTGAGAGCGACCGGAGCGCCCTTGTAAGGGACGTGGGTCATGCTGCTGGCCGTAAGCGATTTGAAAAATTCGCCGGACAGGTGAGTGAAGGTGCCGTTTCCGGCCGAAGCCATGTTGATGTCGCCGGGACGAGCTCTGGCGAGCGCGATCAGCTCCTTCACGCTCTTCGCGGGCAATGACGGATGGACGACGATGACGACCGGGGTGGAAGCGATGAGCGCGATCGGAGCGAGGTCGCGCACCGTGTCGTAGGTGAGGCGCGAGTAGATCGCGGGATTGACTGCGATCTCGGAGGTGGACGCAAGCACCATGGTGTAGCCGTCGGGCGCAGCGCGCGCCGCGGCCTCGGTTCCGATCGAGCCGCCCGCGCCCCCACGGTTATCCACGATGAACTGCTGCTTGAGTTGCTCGGCCAGCTTTGCCGCCAAGATGCGCCCGACGATGTCCGAGCCCCCGCCGGCGGGAAAAGGAACGATGATCCGTACGGGCTTCGCGGGATACGGCTGGGCAATGGCAGTAATGGATACGCTGGCCGCGAGCAGGGCAGCGGCCTGGGTTGGTGCCCGCGTCACCCGTCACTCGTCACTTGTCACCGAGCAGCTGCGCTCGAGCCTCGTCCACGTCGTTGACGACTGCGGACAGGCGCGCTATGCCGTTCTCGAGCGAAGCGGCGATGCGCTCGATACCGAGCTTCGCGCCGTCCGGATACATCATGAGCCGCAGCGCCGGCGCGCTTCCCGGCATCGAGACCGCGCCTATCGTCAGCACGCCGTCCTGCTCGAGCATCTCCATCGCCACCAGGCCCGCCGCCTCCACCGGCACGAGCGCAGGCTTTTCCCTGGTTCCGCGGCTCTCGCGCGCGATATCGAGCACGTCATCGCCCGAGATCGAGACGCCGGGACCGCCCAGGTAAGCCCGCTTCTCCCCGTACTGCTTCACGAGCACCTCGACGAGCTGCTTCGCGAGCTCGCCGGCGCGCTTGATGACGGCGGGATCGAAGTCGCGCAGCGCATTGGCGACTCCCACATACTGTCCGGCCTGGGCTTCGAGCCCGAGTTCGTAGGCGCGGGACCCGATCGCGGTGACGAGATCCTTGCGCCCTACGAACACACCCGCGCGCGGGCCGGCGACGTGCTTGTCCGCCGAGCAAACGGCGAAATCAATGTTGCCCACCTGGAACGTCCGTGGCTCCTCGAAGAAGCCAACGCGCGAGGCCATGTGCGCGTCGTCCACGAAAACCAGCGTGTTGGATGCTCGCGGCAGCGCGAGCGCCTTCTTGAAGTCGGCGAAATCAAGATGCTTCTTGGAAGCGGTAATCGGCGTGACGAGGAGCAGCCGCGGCGCGCCTTCGGCCTGCCACGCGCGTTCCAGATCCGTAAAGGAAAAGAACTCCGTGAACTTCGCACCGGCCATCGTGATCGGGCGCACGCAGGAAGGATGGGTGACGCCGCCGGCCGGCGCGTAGCAATAGACCCGGTCGCCCGGCGCGAGCACGGTCGTGAGCGCGATGAAGTTGGCTGCGGAGACGCGGTTCATGATCAGGGCGGCGTGGTGCGCCGGGTCCGCCCCCATGTGCTTCAGCGCCAGCGGCTCGGTGTGGCCTTCGAAACGCTCGAAGAAGGGCACGTGGCTGGTGAGATGCGGGGTATCGTCGTCGGTGATGCCGCCGCCGCGGTTCATGCCGGAGAGATCGTAGATGCCTTCCTTGCCCAGTCTGCGCAACCGGTCTCCCACCATCTGCCGCGCGCGCAGCATGCGCTTCACTTCCTCGTCCGTGCTCTTCAGTATCGTGCCTCGCGCGTAGCGCACGATGGGGTCCACGGGGTTGCCGAACCGGTCGGCGGCGGGCGGCTTGGTATCGGCCATGATCGTTTTCCTGCGAGTGAAAACAACAACCTATCTCAGCAAGTTCCCAGCTTAGGCTGCTCCGCCGGGTCCGTGCAAGCCGGGAAGCGGCGGAGGCGGTTCGACTCCGGCGTCCGCCTTTGCTATCGTTGAGCATGGGGCGCATGCCCCGGCCTGCTTCAAGCGAGGGCGACGTCTTTGGCCAAACCCAACTATCAGTTCGAGAAGCGCCAGAGAGATCTGGCGAAGAAACGGAAGCAGGAGGAAAAGCGGCAGCGCAAGCTCGCCGCAAAGGCGTCCCCGGCCAGTGGCAGTACCGAAACCTTGCCGGAACAGCCCGATTCGACTCTGTCCAACGCTTCGGGCGATGGACGGGATTCCTCCGCTGGCGGCGGATCTGCTACAGGCCGGTGAACGACGCTCGGTAAAACCTAGCGCCTCTGCAAGCCATGAAGCGCACGGGCTAGGGAATCTGAATCTTTCCTCCGCCCGGCATGCCGCCGCCCGGCAAACCTCCCATCCCGCCTTGAGGGACGACGATGGATGAGGCCGCCTGACGGCGCAGCTCCTGTAGGTCGCGAACGGTACGCTCGACCGCAGCCTTGGCTGCGTCGGCATAGCCGCTTGCCGCCTCGTCGAGCGACTGGGCATCGATCTCGAAGCTCACCGGTAGTGCTCCGACCGACGTCATGATCTGAGTTTCCCCGGAATACAGCACCGTCCTTTCCGGGTCGTCGGTGCCGTCGCCCTTGACCGGCGTCAGGCGGCGAATAACTCCGATCTTGCGGTCGGTGTATACATCCTCGCGATAGAGCGCTGCGGGGTCCATCTTCAGTTCCGGACTTCTTTCATCCTGCCTCTGGGCCACGTTAGCCTCGCTGCACGGTTCTCTAAGCGTCAAGCGTATCAGAAAGCGCCTCGCTGCGGCACCTGCTGCGACACGGGGGCGCGGTCGTCTGACACCGCGCGGCGAGGTGGTTATGCTCGTACGGTAACCAGCGTGTCGCAAGCCGTTCCAACGGCATCTTCGCTCCGTACGGCACGGGCGATCGCATCGGCGCGTCCGGCATAGTCTGCCGAGTCGAGCAGCAGCGCCAACTCCCTCGTCATGGCGGCGGCCGACGCCTCCCGGAACGGAATGCTGCGCGCAACCCCCAGCGCAACCGTGCGCCGCGCGTTGTCGGGTTGGTCGAAGGCGACCGGCACGATGAGTTGCGGCCGCCCTGCCGCTAGCGCTTGCGCGAGCGTTCCGATGCCGCTTGAATGCACGATCGCCGCCGCGCGCGGAAAGACCACGGAGTACGGCAGGTAGCTGAACACTGCGATTGCGGGCGGCTGATCCCCGAGTTCATCCGCAGGCTTGCCGGTGAGGAGAATCGCGCGGCGATGCAGGCGGCGCACGGCTTCGATGGCGTTGCGCCAGAAGTCGCCGGCCACCATCACCGCGGATGATCCAAGCGCGAAAACGATGGGAGCGTCGCCTTGTGCAAGAAAATCATCGAGCCTGGCCTGAGTCGCGGCGTCGGGTTGCGTACCGTCGTAGCGCGGAAAGCCGCATACGAGAGTGTTCCGGGGCCAGTCTGGCTGCGGTGGGGCGAGAGTGCGCGAGAACAGCGCGAGGTTCAGCGCCGGGGAGTATTGCCCTTCCATCTGCGCAACGGATCCGCGGTCAGGTAATCCGAGTTGCGCGCGCAGCGCGCGCAGCGGCTGTTCCCAATGGCGCATCATGAGCCGGGGGATACGGAAGACCAGGCGGTATGGCGCGGCGCCGAGCTTGCGCACTTGGGTGAGCCAGGGCGCGGCCGGAAAGAACGGGGGATCGAGGGCCGAGAAAAGGCTCAGCGGAGCGAGCACGGTCGAAGCCCACGGCAGCCCCTGTTTCTCGGCTAGCAGCGGGCCGGCGAACGCCAGGGGATGTGTCACCAACAGATCGGCGCCCGAGACGGTTTGCGCCAAATCCTCGTAACTCTCGCTCAGGTGGGACATGAACATATCCCGGACCAGATATTCCGGGCCGCGCCGCGGATCGACAAGCCGCTCCATAACGGCACTGTGGTCGCCGAGTCGCTCCATCGAGGGCCGCATTGCGGCGAACTCCGCGCCGCCGGCTTCCACCACCTCGCGATAGCCGTCAAAGGTCGCAATCACGGGTTGATGCCCGCGCCGCTTGAGCTCGCGGCCGATGGCGATGTAGGGATGGAGGTCTCCCAGCGATCCGAAGGTCGCCAGAACGATGCGCATCTTCAGAGGACGAGACTAGCGACGGGTGATGAGTGACGAGTGCAGGCCTTCCCGCCTTGCGGGATCGCCGACTTCAGGCACTCATTACCTGTCACTAGTCACCTGTCACGCTCTTGGTTGATGCCGGCGCACGGCGGGGATGCCGGGGCGTCCGGCGCGACTGTGGTGCTCGATCATAAAGTCGGCCAGCAATGCGACATCCCCCAACCTCGGGGAAGTGGGGCGCGCCGCCAGGGCGAGCGTGCGTGACGGCGCAGGCGCGGCAAATGGTCGCGCGATCAGGTGCGTGCTTTTCAGTATGCCGGCCTTCAACGTGATCTCGGGCAGCAGCGTCACGCCCATGCCGCCTTCGACCATCTGGATCAGGGTATAGAGGCTGGTCGCCTCGAGTTTGGGCTCCCAGCCGCGCCGCGGCCCGCAGGCCGCGATGGCATGGCTGCGCAGACAATGGCCCTCCTCGAGCAGCAGCACGTCCGCCGGATCGACCTTGCGAACGGCAATCTCCTTTGCCTGCGCGGCGGGATCGTTCTCGGGTGCGACGAACCAGAACTCGTCCTTGAAGAGCGGCTGCACGTGGAGGTCATCCGTGTCGTAGGGCAGGGCAATGAGCGCGACATCCAGGCTTCCTGCACGCAACCGCTCGAGGATTCGCTCTGTGAGATCCTCCCGCAGGTAGAGCTTGAGACCGGGATAGGCGCGGCGCAGCGGTGGCAGCACGGCCGGCAGCAGAAAGGGCGCGATGGTTGGAATCGTGCCGAGGCGCAGCGGACCGGACAGCGGCCGGACGGCGCTGCGGGCGGAATCCACGAGATCGAAAGCGGCTGCCAGCAGACCACGGGCCCGCATCACTACTTCCTCGCCCACCGCAGTGAGGCGCACCGTGCGGCGGTCGCGCTCCACGAGCTGCACGCCCAACTGGGTTTCCAGCTCCTTGATGCCGGCCGACAGTGTGGACTGGGTGACGAACTGCGCCTCGGCGGCTTCGCGGAAGTTCAGGCGCTCCGCGAGCTCGACGAGATAGGAGAGCTGGCGCAGGGAGGGGAGGGCGGGCATGAGCAATGAGGGATGAGGGATGAAGGATGAGAGATGAGGGATGAAGGATGAAGGTTGAGGGATGAGGGATGAAGGATGAGGCCGGCATCGCGGAAGACGCGTCGCTCGTCATCCATCACTCATCGCGCAGTGATCGATAGTTCCGATCAGTATAACCGAAACAAATCATTGGAGCGATCATATAACAAGCGGCAAACTGCTCCCCTGACTGAAACCCCATTCGAAAGGAGAGCACCATGCTTACAGTTGGAGACCGCGCGCCGAGTTTCGACCTACAGGCGGTCGTGTCCACCGATATGGAGAAGGCCTTTGCCCGCATCACCGACCAGTCCGGCGGCGGCAAGTGGAAAATCGTCTTCTTCTGGCCCAAGGATTTTACCTTCGTCTGCCCTACCGAGATCGCGGCTTTCGGCAGGCTGAACGGCGAGTTCGAGGCCCGCGACGCCGTCGTGTACGGTGTATCAACCGATACCGAGTTCGTTCACCTCGCCTGGCGCCGCTCGCACCCGGACCTGAAGGACCTGCCGTTCCCGATGCTCGCGGACGTCAAGCGCGAATTGTCGAGCGCGTTCGGTGTCCTCGACCGCAAGGAAGGCGTGGCGCTCCGCGCCACGTTCATCGTGGATCCGGAAGGCGTAATCCGGTTCGCATCGGTCAACGACCTCAATGTCGGTCGTAACCCGCAGGAAGTGCTGCGCGTGCTCGATGCGCTTCAGACCGAGGAGCTTTGCCCCTGCAACTGGCAGAAGGGGGAGGAGTTTCTGAAGGCGGCATAGCCCCCGCTCCGAGCTTTAGGGCTGCGGGCGTGACCTTGCGGCTCATCGCTCGCGGCTCACAGCTCATGGCATTCGAAGGAGACAGAAATGTCATTGCAGAACCTCAAAGACCGCCTGCCCGACTACGCCAGGGACATCAAGCTCAATCTCGGCTCCCTGGTAATGGAGCAGGTGCTGAACGAGAAGCAGAAAGCGGGCACGTTCATCGCCGCGGCGCTCGGGGCGCGTAACCCCGAGGTGGCGGCAGCCGTGACGGCCGAGTTCGCGCAGCATCTCGATGCGAAAGAACTTGCCGCCGCCAAATCCGCGGCTGCGGTAATGGCGATGAACAATGTCTACTACCGATTCCTGCATCTGGTGGAGAACGAGGAATACGGCAAGCTGCCCGCGAAGCTGCGTATGAATGCGATAGCGTCCCACGGCATCTCTCGCGCAAATTTCGAACTGTGGTCGCTGGCGGTGTCGGCGATCAACGGCTGCGGCATGTGCATCGAAGCGCACGAGAGGGCGGTACGCAAGGATGGCATCACCGCCGAACAGGTGCAGGCCGCAGTGCGCATTGCCGCAGTGGTGAACGCCGCTGCGGCGGTGCTGGATGCCGAGGCAGCCGCCACGGAACCGGCGGCGATGCTTGCGACGTGAGAGAGCGGGGCACAGGCCCCGTCTCTCTGCACGTTATTTCCTCGGCACGAATCTGAAGCGGCAGACGTTGCCGCCGCGCGCCATGCACTCCTGGTGATCCACCTTGCTGCCGGTGAAAGTGCCCATCATCGCCAGATCGAAGTCGCAAATTTCCTGGTTCTTGACGGCGAGCTCGTGGAACACGCAGTTGTCCGCCTCTATGGTCGGTTCCTTCGCCGCAGTTACGCGTGCGTTGTAACCAAGCTGATCCATCACGGCGGCGAGCTTCTCTACCTTTTGCTCGCAAGTCGTGGATTCGGGCGACTGCGTGCGCAGCTGCCCGGCGACTGCGGAACCGATGTCGCTCAACCGCTCGCGCAAGCCCTCAGGACCGTGCTCGCGCCTGACCGCTTCGATCACCAGCTGCGCGAACCAGGAATAGTGGCGCGGAAAGACCTCTTTGCCTTTGTCGGTGAGCGCGTAAAGCTGCTGCGGCCGTCCTCCCGAAGGGCGGGTCGAGGCGAGGGCCACCAGCCCGTCATTCTCCAGCGCGGCAAGGTGCTGGCGAACCGCGTTGCGCGTGATTTGGAGCCCGGTCGAGAGCTCCTCCACCGTCAGGCCGGACTTGCTCTTGAGCAGCAACTGGAGCAGCTCCTTCTGCCTTTGTCCCAATATGTCAAGCACTTAGGCTTTCCTCATTGCTAGAACTGCGGACATGATGATAACACATATTTAAAGTAAAATAAGTTATAACATATAATACTTGACAAAATGTTCATGTGTTTCGTATGCTCCCTGTGCACTACCCCGATCAACTGGAAAAGGAAAACCCCGATGAAGCCGCTCCAACGATCTCTCGTGGCAGCCGCGATCATGGCTGCCGCCCTGGCGCCAGCCGCGCCGGTCAATGCCCAACATGACGTTCATGCGACCGCAGCCACCGCGCCGGTATCCGCAAAGGTCAATGAAACCGACGCCGCGCTACGCGACCTGTGGGTCGGCCACATTTTCTGGGTGCGTAACGTCTTGCTCGAGACCCTCGCGCACAACCCCGACGCCGCGGCAGCTGCAGAGAAGGAAGTGGTCGCAAACGCCAAGGCTATCGCTGGTGCCATCGAACCCTACTATGGCAAGCCGGCCTCCGAAAAGCTGTTCGGTCTGCTCGCGGGACATTACGGCGCCGTGAAGGAATATCTGGAGGCAACCGACGCCGGCAGCAAGGCGAGACAGGGCGCGGCGGTGAAAAAGCTCACCGACAATGCCGGTGAGATCGCCAGGTTCCTGAGCGGCGCGAATCCGAATCTGCCCTTCGACACGCTCCAGGGTCTGCTGATCGCACACGGCGGTCATCACATACAGGAGATCCAGCAGCTCTCGGCGAAGCAGTATGCGCAGGAGGCGCAGACCTGGGACGCGATGAAGCGGCACATGTACGTCATCGCGGACGCCCTGGCGGGCGCGATCGCCAAGCAGTTCCCCGCCAAGTTCGGCTGATGGACCAGAGTGCGCAGTGGGCCCGGTGGCCCCTGCGCACGAGGACGAAGATGAACGCTCCAGAACGAATTGCTTTCCTTCCCGATATCCAGCCGCAAGCGGATAACCGCGCCCTGCGCATCGATGCCGTCGGCATCAACGGCCTTCGTTATCCAGTGGCAATACGGTCGGGCAAGAGGACCCAGCCGACGATCGCAACGTTTTCGATGACGGTAGCCCTGCCGGCCGCCGTCAAGGGCACCCATATGTCCCGCCTTGTCGAGGTGCTCGAAGCGCAGACCGAGCCCCTCGATCAGGAGGGATACAGGCTGATGCTGCTCGCCATGCTGAAAAAGCTGGAAGCGCGTAGCGGGACAATCGAAGTGCGGTTTCCTTATTTCGTCAAGAAGACCGCGCCCGTCTCGGCCGTGCAAAGTCGGCTCGACTATGAGGTTCGTTGGCGAGGAAGTTTATCGGATCAGGGACGGTACACATTCCGGATGACCGTAACGGTACCGGCCACGAGTCTTTGTCCCTGCTCCAAGGAGATTTCCGAGTACGGCGCCCACAACCAGCGCTCCCAGATCAGCATCGAGGCCGAGCTCGCGGGAAATATGACGATCGAGCAGCTGATCGCCGTTGCCGAACGTAGCGCCTCCTGTGAGGTCTATGGATTGCTGAAGCGGCCCGACGAGAAATATGTGACCGAGCACGCGTACGACAATCCCAAGTTCGTCGAGGACATCGTGCGCGACGCGGCGCTTGCGCTCAATCAGGAGCCGCGCGTGGGTGCCTACGTGGTCGAGGCGGAGAATTTCGAATCGATCCACAACCACTCCGCCTTCGCTCGCATCGTGCGTGCGGAGCCGGCACGCCCGTCTGCGGCGCCATTCAGCCGGCAGGAGCGGCAGCACCTCACATCAGCGGAGTCCGCGAGATGACAACTTACAGCACGAAGCTCGACCGGCGCGACGAAATCGCGGAGGGCACGATGTCGTTTCATTTTACGAAGCCTGCCGGCTTCCATTTCAAGGCTGGCCAGGCGATCGACGTCATACTCGCCGACCCCCCAGGCGCTGATGCTCGGAGCGCCGGCCACACCTTCTCCATCGTGAGCGCGCCGTTCCAGGGCGAACTCGCCATCGCCACGCGCATGCGCGACAGCGCGTTCAAGCGCGCACTCAAGGCCTTGCCGATCGGCGCGCCCTTAAAGCTGGAAGGGCCGTTCGGGTCGTTCGCCCTTCACGGCGATCAAGCGCGACCGGCGGTATTCATTGCGGGGGGCATCGGCATTACGCCGTTCATGAGCATCCTGCGGCAGGCGGCGCAGGACCGGTTGCCCCACCGCCTGCTGCTGCTCTATTCCAACCGGCGGCCGGAAGATGCCGCGTTTCTGAGCGAGCTGCAGCAGCTCGAACAGCAGAACAGCAATTTCCGCCTGGTTGCGACGATGACCGAGATGAGCAAGTCAGCCCGCAAGTGGGAGGGGGAGACGAGCTTTGTGAATGCCGACCTGGTGAAGCGGCATGTCGCTGACCTCGCCGCGCCGATATACTACGTCGTCGGGCCGCCGGCGATGGTGGAAGCCGTGACGGAGATGCTGCGCGGCGCCGGAGTCGCTGAAGACCTTATCCGCAGCGAGGAGTTCTACGGCTATTGATGTCGTTTGGAGCGATTAAGTGGGGAAAGCATCTTCAGGGAAGACCGGGGCGACGGCGACGGGCTACAGCTCGCCGGCCTGCTACGCGCACGAGATAGCACCGGATTACTTTGGAGAAGTGCCGACCATGACAGCGGATGAGCTGCTTACGCTACTTAACCAACTGCTGGAAGCCGAGCGCGCTGGAGCCAAGGTGCTCGCTGCCTTCCTGGATGAATACGAGCGCGACACGCCCGCATGGAGACAGCTCGCCGCCGTCCAGCGCGACGAGGCGAACAACTGCGCGATCCTGATCGATCTGATCCGGCGCGCGAACGGCGCGCCGAGTGCCGCGACGGGCGATTTTCTGGCCAAGGCGCTGGCGGTGCAGGGCCGGCTTCCCCGGCTGCGCTTCCTCAATCGCGGGCAGCAGTGGGTCGCGCGCAAGATCGGCGAAGCGCTGCCGCACCTGGAAGAGGGCTCCGTGCGCGACGCGCTGCTCGCGATGCAGGAGTCCCACCTGCTCAATATCGAAGCGTGCGACGCGCTGGCAGAAACGTTGGAGGCGGCCTGAGCGTGCCGGTGAGTCGGCAGAACCTGTTTCATAACCAGGCTCGTGCTGCGTTGTGGCCAGGACGGACCGTATACAAGGCACCCGACGAAGGCCATATGTCGATATGGTCGAGGAGGGTAACGCAGTAGACGACCGTCCTGGCCGCAACCCGGAGGGACGGGGCGATCTGGGCGCATCTCTTT
>DATFWO010000393.1:0-8461 GCA_035259205.1 Burkholderiales bacterium
GCGCTGCTCGACACGCAACTCCAGCTCCCGGTTGAGAGCGACGATTTCCCGGTGCGCCGCCTGAAGCTTCCTCAGCGTTTCCTGAAGCTCGGCGTTCTTCTCCTCCAGCTTGTCCACGAGCGTCTCGCTGTACGGCCTGAGCACGTAGCTCTCGTCCTGCGTGCTGTCCACCGGGGCGCCGAGTCGGACCTTGTTCGCAGCGTCGTGCAGTGCATCGAAGATGGCACGCGCGGGCGCGGGTTTAACCACGTACCGGTCGGCTCCTACAAGCTTCGCCAGTTGCCGGTCTTCGGGCGAGGTGTAAGCGCTGGTGTAGAGGATGAAGGGAAGCGAATTGAACTTCTCGCTCTTGCGGATTTCCCGGCATAGCCGGAACCCGTCCATATTGGGCATCAGCGTGTCGGAAATTACGGCGCCCACGGACTCGCGTTCCAGCACCTGCAACGCCTCGACGCCATTGGCCGCCTCGAGCACGGTGTGGCTCTCCATTTCGAGCTGGGCACGGAGCTGTTTGAGATTGCTCGCATGATCGTCGACGATCAGAATGTTCACGGCGCGCCTCCTCTGTCATGGTTCCTGTCCGCCAGATCCGGTCTCGCAAGCTTCATCAGGGCGTCAGTGGATCCTGCGTTTCGTCGTCCGGGAGGCCGGTTTCACAACAGGCATCGCGGCCCCCCTGGGACGGGCGCTCGACCCCGGCAGCAGCGGCTCGATCTCCGCCGCAGGCACGGGTTTGCTATACAGGAATCCCTGCGCCTCGTCGCACCTCACGAATTTCAGCAGCTGCGCTTGTTCCTTGGCTTCGACGCCTTCCGCGACCACCTTGAGATTCAGGGAGTGCGCGAGAGCGATAATGGTCGTCACGATTCCCATGTCCTGCTCGCTGCCCGTCATCGCGGTGATGAACGAGCGGTCGATTTTCACCGAGTTGATCGGCAGCCGCGCAAGGTAGCTCAACGACGAGTAGCCTGTCCCGAAGTCGTCCATCGCGATTTCGATGCCCAGCCCGCGCAGCTTGGACAATTTGCGGATGCTCGCCTGAATGTCCTTCATGAGCAGGCTCTCCGTGATCTCGATCCCGAGCGCTCCGGGGTTCTGCCCGCCCTGCTGAACGGCGGCTATGACCATGTCGGCGAAATCATGCTGCTGGAGCTGTAACGCGGAGACGTTCACGGCGATGGGAGGCGGCTGCCGCCCGCCGATGGACCACTCAAGATGCTGGGACAGCGCACGCTCGATCGCCCACCGCCCGACCTCCAGGATCATCCCCGTTTCCTCCAGCAGCGGGATGAATTGAATGGGGGGCACGAGCCCGGCATCCGGATCGTTCCAGCGTATCAACGCTTCCAGGCCGCAGACCGTATCGCTCGCGAGATCGATCCGGGGCTGGTAGTGCAGCACGAACTGCTGTCGCTCCACGGCTTTGCGCAGACGGTTTTCGAGCGATAGAGCATGCGCCGCGCGTGCGTTCATGTCCGGCGCGTAAAAGAGATAGTGCTCGCCGGTATCCTTGGCCTTTTTCAGCGCTGCCTCCGCGTTCTTGAACAGCGCATCGGCATCCGCGCCGTCGGCGGGGAACAAGGCAACGCCGGCCCGCACCGCCGCACGCAATTCCTGGCCGCGAATGGTGAAGGGCTGCTGGAAGCTGGCGAACACCTGGCTGTCGAGCGCGTGCGCGACGCTTGCGGCGTCGCGCATGCCGCGGATCACGACGCCGAACGTGTCGGCGGCGGTACGCGCAAGGTAATCCTTGCCGCGGAAGGCTACTTCAAGGCGGCGCGCGACCTGCTGCAGCAAGTCGTCGCCCCCGCTGCGCCCGAATGTCTCGTTGATGTTGCGGAAGCGGTCGAGATTGACGAGGATCACCGCCACGAGCGGCACCTCGCCGCCCCTTCCGCGCAGCTGCTGCCCGGTGCGGTCGATGAACAGGGTCCGGTTGGGTAGCCCCGTCAGGGTATCGTAGAAGGAGAGGTACTCCAGCCGCTCCCGGCTCGCCAGGTGCTCGAGTGCGAATGAGATGTCCCCGGCGAGCTTTGTGAGAAGCTTGCGCTCGTCCTCGTCGAAAAAGTCCGGCTCCTTCGCATTCAGTGAAAAGCTGCCGTAGACCTCGCCGCTCACGATCAGCGGCAGGGCAACCGCGGACCGGTAACCGCGGCGTATCGCCTCCTGGCGGCGGGCGTTTCCGGGGTCGGCGTCCAGCGCGATGTCGTTGTTGTAGACGAGGCGGCGTTCCCGTATCGCCGTTGCAGCCACGCTCCCGCGCTGGGGCGCATCGTGGCGAACGATCAACTTGCTGGACCTGAGTTCGCTGTCCGGAGGCAGTCCCGCGCTCGCCACGGGAGTTACTTCGAGCTTGTCCTCGTCGTAGATTCCGATCCAGGCAAAGCCGAACTGACAGTATTCCACGGCGATTCGGCAAGCTTCGTCAAAGAGCTCCTGCCGGTCGCGCGCGCGAACGATCACGGACGTGATTCCGCTCAGCGCGGCGTGAATGCGGCTCAGCCGCGCCATGCGCTGCTCCTGAAGCTTGCGCTGGGTAATGTCCACGGTCGTACCGATGACGCGCAACGCGTGGCCGTCGACACTTCTCTCCACTACCTTTCCCCGGCTCAGGATCCATTTCCATTCGCCGTTCCTCCCCATGACGCGAGCCTCGGCGTAGTAGCTCGAGCGGCGTCCGCTGATGGTGTCGCTGGCCGCCTCGTGCAGCATTCGCCGGTCGTCGGGATGGGCCAGCCGGATCAATCCGGGAACGGTCATCACCGATCCGCCCGGCTCGTTGTGGAGCAGCCGCCCCCAGTGTTCGCTGAAATAGATGCGCCCCGAGGATATGTCGTTGTCCCAGAGGGCGACCCCTGAGGCTTCCAGCGCCAGGTCGAGACGCTCTTTCGCCCTGAGTATTTCCGCCTCGTCCCTGCGCTTTTCGATCGCGATGCGCGCGATATGAGTCGCCGACGCCACCAGTTCCAGCTCCGCCGGATTGGGGTCGCGCGGGGTCCGGAAATAATTGGCGAACGTGCCGAGCAGGCTGCCGTCGCGGGAGAGTACTGGCGTGGACCAGCAGGCGCCCAGGCCATGCCTGGCGGCAAGTTCACGGTAATTCGCCCACAGCGGATCAGTCGCGATATCGCTCACGACGACCTGCTCCCTCCGGTAGGCTGCCGTCCCGCAGGACCCGACGGTGGGGCCGATTGCGATCTCGTCGACCGTGCGGTTGTAACTTTCAGGAAGGCTGGGTGCGGCGCCGACGCGCAAATGCGCGCCGTCCGCATCGAGCAACAGGATCGAGCACAGCATGCCCGCTGCCTGAGACTCCACGGTCAACACGAGCTGGTTAAGCATATCGGCAAGGCAAGCGCCGGTAGCGACCAGCTCGAGCAGGCGGTTCTGTCCGTCGCGCCACAACTCTGCGCGCCGCCGCGCGGCGCGCTCGTCGGCTTCCCGCAAGGCACGCTCGACCACCGGGGCGAGTCGGCTCAGGCAATCCCTGAACACGTAGTCGGTGGCGCCGCGCTTCATAGCCTCGGCGGCAAGGTCCTCGGTGACCGTCCCCGCGATGAAGACGAACGGGATATCCGGAGCCTGTTCCTGTGCCACCTGGAGTGCCCGCAGCCCGCCGAAGCCGGTGGGCAAGCTGAAATCGGAGAGAATGACATGCGGCCGGAATTCGTCGAGCGCGCGACGAAAGTCGCTTTCCGTATCGACGCCACGGACATCGATCGTGAGCTCTGCGCGCTCCAGCTCGTGCAGGTCCAGCTTTGCGTCGCTCTCGACGTCCTCCACCATCAGGATTTTCAAGGCTTGCTTCATGATCTTACGCCGTCCTGTCCCGCAGTGGACGGCTTCCCCCTAGCGCGGTCTCCAGACCCCGCGGATCAAGGTCTGATACCGTGGTACTGCACATCACGACGCAGCGCTCATATTCAGCGTATGACTCGAGTTGGCTGCGGCTCGCATTTCATCAGGCGCGTGATTACCGGAATGAGCTCTTTGCTGATGGAGCGTTTGGAAACGAACGCCCTGGCGCCGGCTTCTTTCGCGGCGGAGCGATGGCTCGAGTCGTCGAATCCCGAGACCATGACCACCGACGTCTGGGGCGAGCGTTCAAGAACCAACCGCGTCCCATCGATGCCATCCATGCCCGGCAGACGGAAATCCATGAGAACGATGTCTACTTGTTCCGTCTCGACGATCCTCAGCGCTTCGCGCACAGTGCCCGCCTCCCGGAGCTGAAACTGGCCGAACGAAGCCTGGATGCGCTCGCACAGGGCTCGCCTGACGGCGTCGTGGTCGTCCACTACTAGTGCGATGGGGCTTTGCAGAGTATCCGTAGTCATCGGTTGTCCTCCGATCGATTCGGGTGACGGTGACAGCCCGGCGCAAGCGGCATCACGCCGGAGCGCCGTCGTTCGATCTGCAATCTACCCAAGAAGGGTGCTGTGCGCTGTCGGGGGCAGCCGACAATCGGCGTCGGGATTTTCCTGACAGGCGGGTGAGCGCCGTGACTATTCGAGCGTAGTGATGCCGTGCTGGATGGCGAACTTGACGAGCGTGGCGAAATCATGGATGCCGAGCTTTTCCATCATCCGGGCACGGTAAGTCTCGACGGTTTTCGGCGACAGCGACAGCGTGGCGGCAATAACACCGACGGCATGTCCCTCCGCGAGCATCTGCAACACCTGGCGCTCGCGCGAGCTGAGACGCTCGAGGGGATTCATCGAGGTCGTCTTGCGCACTACCTGATCGATTACGCCGTCGGCCAGCTCCTTGCTGAGGTAGCGTCCGCCGGTATGCACCACCCTGATCGCATCGACGACTTCCTTGGCAGCCGACTTCTTGACGACATATCCCGTGGCGCCGGCCTGCAGCGCTCCGATGACGTGCACGCGATTGGAGTACATCGACAGGACGATCACATTGATCTCCGGACAGCGCTCGCGGATCAGGTGTGTCGCTTCGGCGCCGTTCAAGGCCGGCATCGCATGATCGATCAGGACGACGTCCGGGCGAGTTTCTATCGCGCAGCGTACCGCCTCGCGGCTGTCCTGAACGCAGGCGATGACCTCCATATCCGGCTGCGCCTCGATGACAAAACGCAGCCCTTCGGCCACTACTCCGTGATCATCGGCGATGAGAACCCTGATCGCCATGTCAACAGGGAACGCGTACCACGACCCTCGCCCCGCGCCCGGACTCGCTCCCCAGTTCGAACTGGCCGCCCACCGCCTGGGTGCGCTCCCGCATCGTTACCATGCCCAATCCAGGCCGCCGGCCCGAAACCGAGCGCGACGCGGCATCCAAGCCCACGCCGTCATCGGTCACGGACATTGTGAACCGGGCGTCCGATTGCTCGAGCATGATGTGGACGCGCCTGGCGCGGGCGTGCTTCGCCACATTGTTGAGCGCCTCCTGGGCAATCCTGAAAAGCGCAATCTCGCTGGCCGGCGTCAGACGCCTGGCTTTCTCGTCGCCGTCCACGCTCACCTCGATTCCGGTGCGAGTGGAGAATTCGCTCGCATACCATTGCAGCGCCGGCAGCAGTCCATAGTCGTCGAGCATCGGCGGGCGCAGTTCCGACATCACGTTCTCGATGGCGCTGGCGGTGGATTCGAGGAGCGCGGCCGCGTCATCGAGGCGCGAACGAAACGCCTCGTTTCCATTGCCCGAAAGTTGCGTGTTCATGATGTCGAGGCTGATGCTGAGCGCGGTCAGATTCTGGCCTACCCGGTCGTGCAACTCCCGGGCAAATTGCCGGCGCTCGGACTCTTGTACGTCCACCAGCCGCCTCGACAGCGCCTGCAGCTGTCCCGCCGAGGCCCGCAGCTCCTCCTCGCTCTCGCGCAGATCCTTGGTGATTTCGCGTGCCATTTCCACAGCCCGACTGCGCGAGGACGCTAGAGAGTAGAACATGCCAAAGAGCAGCGCGCTCGAAAGCAGTCCTCCCGCGAAGGCCATCCAGGGCAGGAGCGCGTCCAGACTATCCGTGATCGAGCTCTTGTCGCCGCTGAAATGCACTTCCCAGATGCGGCCGCCGACCTCCGTCGTCAGCACGCGTTCAAACGTCGGATTTCCGTTGGCGGTTTGGGATGGTGCCGAAGCGCCGGAGATCGCCTGGTCGCTGTCGAAAAGTAGCCGCGGTTCATGGGTGGCAGCCGTGTTCTGCCGGTCGATTGCGGACCTGACGTCGTAGAGCCTGAGTCGAATGTGCCGCGTCGTCTCCTCGTCGAGTATGCCCTTCATGAGGTTCTCGACATTGAAGCCGGCGCCGACCGAACCAAGATAGGCGGCCCGCCGCTCCTCGATGGTGCCGACCGGCATACCGCTGCGATATACCGCCAGGCGCAGCGCCAGCCCGACATACTGCTTGCCGCCGGCTTGGATTCGAAGCGGCACGCCGGATGCCGTCAGCTTTCCCGAATCGCGGGCGGAATGCAGCGCGACCAGCAAAGGCTGCGGGTCGGCGGCATCAGGATTCGCACCGAGATCGCGGCCGAAGGCAAACTCGAATCCCGCCATCGGTTCGACGTAAGCCAGTACGTAATACTCGGGGCGCTCTCCCGGGGGCGTGATCGCGAAGTCGGGATAACCCCTTGGGTCGAGGCTGACGTCTCGACGCACAGATTCCACGAACTGCGCCTTGTCCTTGCCGGGAACATAGATCGCGTAGTTCACCACATCGAAACCGGGGAAACGGTTCTTGAGGTCGAGGGACTCTATAAAGCGGTGAAACTCGAGCCGACTGACCGGACCCTGGCTGGCGAACAGGGCTCTCAGCCCGTACAGGCTGTCTGAATAGAACTGAATCCGCTCCTTCAAAACGGCCAGCGCGTCGCGTGCCTGGCGCTCGAACCGCAGCCGCGTGACATGCTCGGTTGCGTCCCGAATGACCGTAAACAGCAATGCCGAAGCTGAAATCCCGATCAGCAATATCAGCCACGGCAGAATATTCCTCCGCCCCGGACGTGGAGGCGTCATGGACGAACTCGCGCTTAGGCGCTGGTCGGGCGCCCACATCGAAGCATGTGACTCGATTTTGGTCACATCAAGGCATCCTGCACGATACTCTCGATGTCGTCGATGCGATCACATCTGTCGCTGAAGTCTACAGCACAGCGCTAACGGATTACACAGATGGTGGCAGCTGCTTGTCTCCGGCACGCCCCTGTTTTCGTCAAATGGAAAAAGGGCCGAATGTCTCCGGCCTTTCCTGGAAATGCCCCCAGAATCCGACAGGACTCATGCGGCATCCGGCCGCCGCATACGGCGTACTATCCAGACATCGTAGAATCGATCGAGGCGGGATCACCTTTCGCGCGCGTTGCGCCAGGATAATACGCGGCTTCCTCGGCGCGCATGCCGGCTGCCGAATAGGCAGCGTTGTCGCTCCGTATGCTGGCGGCGGAGTATGCTGCGTGCTCGGACCGGATGCTCGCCGCCGAATAAGCCGCGTTCCGCGACCGTATGCTGGCGGCCGAGTAGGCCGCGGTTGCGGCCCCGACGCTGGCCGCAGAATACGCCGCATTTTCGCCATGGCTACCGACAGCTGAATGGGCGACGACATCCCGCCGGATGCTCGCGGCGGAATATGAGGCATCTTCTGCCCTGGTAGTCTGGCCCGACCACGCTGCGTCCGCTTTGTCTTCGCCTCCGAATTCCAATGCGTACAGGCGCCGGGTCTTTTCCGCCAGGGCGCTTCTTTTGATGAGATCCGCCGCCGTGACTTCGCCGACGTGAGGCTCGTGGTGGAGGAAGTTGCCGAACACTTTCTGGCAATCTTCGGTGTACTTTCTCGTCTGCAGGATATGCGTATGCCAGAACTCGTCCACGTCCTTGCTGAGGAGGATGTCCTCGGCTTCGTCGGGATATTTTACGAGCATGGTCAGATAGGTCTTGTACGCGGCCTCGATTCTATCGGCGTAGTCCCGGGTCCAGCCTTCTCCCAACTCGGGGTCCCTCACTCTGGCCTTGACGGATTCGAGGTCGAGCGCATGTATCGCAGCAATGACGTCCGGTTCGGATTTCGTGGTTAATCTCGCAAGCATCTTTGCCTCCTGTTTTGCATAAAAATGGGAACAGAGCCGATGGCCGCGCGCGGAACATCAGCTTGTTTTCAAGTCTCGTCCTGTGCGCATAGGCGGTGCTGCAGATAGCTTTCGTTGGGAGCCGGTTTCACCTCCTCGTTGACATTGCAAGCTGTTGAAATCGCCCATCCCTCCGGCCGCCTGAAAGCGACAGCCACGCGCCATAACCGTCCGTAGAGCACGAGGCGCTCGAATTGAACGCTACCTAGAGGAAGGGAAAAAATGCAGTCAGGCGTAGCCGACAATTGGTGTCAGGAATTTCCTGACAGCGGCCCTGCCGCTTTGCGATCCGTCCCGCCGGAACGTGATGATTTGTCTGGCAAGACGAATCAGGCCGGCGCTTCGGTCAGATTGAAGCAGCACGTCGACTGGCCGCCGAC
>DATFWO010000394.1:0-5548 GCA_035259205.1 Burkholderiales bacterium
CCCGCCTGCAACGTTACGAGATCTTGCGCGGCGAGGCGCGAAATGCCGGAGCCGGCTGCCGCGAAGTCGTTGATCAGGGTGACCGACGGCAGCGCGAAGCGCGCCGCCAGGTCGTCCGCGCCGATGAGCCAATTCAGATTCGTCAGGTTCGTGCGGTTGCCTTCTACCGGCCCGGCAACCGAAAAGCAGGCGGCGGAGATCGTACCCGCAGGGGTGGAGGCTTCCGGCCGCGCGAGAAAGTCCGCGACCACGGCGTCGAACGTGCTGCTTGCCCGGCTGGCGTAAGTATGTTGCGCGACGATGCCGGGCCAGGGCTTGCCGCGCTCCGCGAGCGCCAATATCGTCTTCGTGCCTCCGATGTCGGCGGCGAGCAGATAGCCGCGGCTCATGCCTGCATCGCTTCCGGCTGGCGCGTGGTTTCCGTGGCAAAGGGCTCCGGCTCCGAGATGAAATAGCCCTGCGCATAGTCGACCTTCAACGCCGTTATCGTGGCGAGCGTTGCGGCATCCTCCACCGATTCGGCGATCGTCTGCATCCCTAGGATGTGGCTGATGCGGTTCACCGCTTCCACGATGGCCTGATCCATCGGGTCCGCCATCATGTCCTTGACGAACACGCCGGCGATCTTCAGATAGTCCACCGGAAGATACTTGAGGTAGGTGAACGAGGACATGCCGGTGCCGAAATCATCGAGCGCAAAGCGGCACCCCATGCCTTTCAGTTCCCGCATCAACTCCGCGGCTTTGGCGAGGTTCGAGATCGCCGTGGTTTCGGTGATCTCGAAGCATAGTGCGCCGCTCGGAAGCTGGTAGCGCGTGAGCAGGTTGCGCAGAAAATCCGGAAAACTCTTGTCGTTGATGCTCACCCCGGAGATGTTCACCGAGTAGTAGCCGCGCTCGGTGCCGGCATGCCCTTCGGGCGCCGCCCCGCCGCCGCTCGACTGCCGGTGCAGGTACTCGACGAGCGAGCTCACGACCCAGCGTTCGATCGAGGTCAGCAGATTGTAGCGCTCCGCCGCCGGCATGAAGCCCGTGGCCGGCACCACGTTCCCGGCGCGGTCGATCATCCGCACCAGCACTTCATAGTGGGCCTCGCCGCGCGCGGCCGGATTGAGAGAGATGATGCGCTGCCGGTAGAGCTGAAACCGGCCGAGCTCGAAAGCGTGGCTGATCTGCGAGACCATCTGCAGTTCCGCGTGCTTCGCTTCGTACTCTCGCTCCCGCGGCCGGTAGACCTGCACCCGGTCGCGACCCTTGCTCTTGGCCTCGTAGCAGCACGCATCGGCGAGCGCAAGCGCGTGGCTGACGTCCCGCGTTTCGGCGGTGATCGGCACGAGGCCCATGCTCACGCCGACGCTGAAGGTCTTGTCCTCCCAGACGAAGCGGAACTCGCGCACGGTTTCACGCATCGCATTGGCGATGCGCAGCGCCTGGTCCATCGGGCACGATTCCAGAATCGCACCGAATTCGTCACCCCCCAATCTTGCGAGCGTGTCGCTGCCGCGCATCCGCGTGAGCATGATTGCGGTCAACTGGCGCAGCAGCTCGTCCCCTGCGCTGTGTCCGCAGCTGTCGTTCACCGTCTTGAAGCCATCGAGATCCATGAACAGCAGCGCATGCCCGTGCCCCTGTTCCTTCGCGGTTTCGATGAGCGCGGCGAGCCGATGCTCGAACTCGCGCCGGTTGACGAGGCCCGTCAGTGCGTCGTGACTTGCTTGCCAGATCAGCTGCTGCGCCATCGCACGCAGCTGGGTGATATCGTGAAACACGACGATCATGCCGTGCACCGTGCCGTCGCGCCCGCGAATCGGCGCGTGCGAGTAACGCACCGGAGTTTCGCGCCCGTTCCGGTCCACCAGCCGCACCGCCATCGCCTCTTCCGCGGCCTCGGACGCTGCGCTGTCGGGAAGCGTTTCGACCGGCTGCCCGTCACGCTCGCTGATCAGCCGATAGACCTCCGACAGCCGCCTGCCGCGCACCTGCTCCGTCTTCCATCCGAGGTACTGCTCCGCGACGGGGTTCATGTACTCGATCAAGCCCGCGGTGTCGGTGGCGATGACACCGTCCACGATCGAGTGCAGCGTGACCTCGGCAAGCTCCTTTTCATGCGCGAGCTGCGCCTCGGTAGCGGCGACGATGCGTATCACCAGCACCGCGATGACAGCGCCCGCCACCAGCGCGAGCAGCCCGCCCGCGCCGATCAGGAGGAATGCCGCGCGCATCCCCTGACTGGCGGCGGCAAGCTCCTGCGCTGTCTCGGCGTGGTTGGCTTCGAGCAGAAGATAGAGCGTCTCCTGGAGCCGGCTGTCGGCGAGAACCGCCTGCGTGAGGTTGACTTCCGAGGCGAGCGCGGTCTCCCCTCTCATCAGCATGCCGACGATGCGCTCGCCGATCTCCTGGGCACGCGCCGCCGCGACGAGCGCTTCGTCGCGGGCCGGCTGCTCGGGGCCGGCCACCGGCAACCCTTGCAGCGCGCCCACCGCGCTCGAGTAAGCTTCCATTGCGACGCGGTAGCGCGCCTGCAGCTTGGCGCGCGCCTCTACCGTCTCCGCTCCAAACAGGGCGTCGATCAGAGCCGCACGCTGGCCGTTGCTCAGGAACAGCTCCGAGACGGTGCCGATCTTGCGGTTCTGCGCGCCGGTGAGCGCGCTCACGTGCGAGTTGAACGATTCGATGCGCACCAGGCCGAGAGCAATGAGCGCCGTGAGCGCGGCAAGGAGCAGTCCGAAACTGCCGAACAGCAGATGCTTCGACTTTGACATCAATCCTCGATGAAACCGGGTATCACGGCGCCATCCGCACCGCGGGATCCTGCCGGTAGAAGGCCGCGAGCTGGCCATACACCTCGGGATATTCGCCGCGCACCGCGTGCGGAATCTCGAAGAACGCCTCGGAGAGCACCGCGAAGAACTCCGCGGGGCTTTCGGCGGCATACGGATCGATGCGGGTTTCCTGCCGGGCGTCCACCCGCTGGCAGAAGGCGTCGTAAGCCGCACCGAACGCACGCGACCATTCCGTTCGGCTCATTTCGCCATGCAGCGGCGGGAACCCGTTGGCGTCGCCGTTCAGCATGTCGAGCTTGTGCGCGAATTCGTGGATCACGACGTTGTAGCCGCTGTCGCCGCCGGCTTCCGCGGCGTCGGCCCACGACAGTATCACCGGGCCTTCGAGCCAGGATTCCCCGCTCATCGGCTCCTGCACGTGGTGAACGATGCCGTCCTCGTCCACATACTCGTAGTCGGCCACGAACTCGTCCGGATACACGATCACCTCGACCCAGCCACGGTAAAAATCGAGGTCCAGATTGAGGATCAGCATGCAGGCCTGCGCGGCGATGCAGGCCCGCATCTCGTCGTCGACCGCAAGCTGCGCCGCTCCTTCGATGGTCTTCTCGTGGAGGAACAGGACCACCCACGCGCGCAGCCGGGCACGCTCCTCTTCCGACAGCGCGCGCATGAATGGATAGCGCCCGGTTACGTGGCGCCACAGCGTATCGTCGAGAGCGGACCGGCTGAGTACTCTCTCCCGGCGCCATTTTGTGAACCAGCGCATCCGTTCCTACTGCCCCTCGTGCAAATGCGTGACAGACATTTGCACCTGGACACTCCCCTCTCCTCCGGGAGAGGGGTTGGGGGTGAGGGAATGAGCGAAGTCAGTCATTTCTACAACGCTCATTGGGCGTGCCCGACACGAGGTTGAGACCGTTTCCGAGGGGAGACTGCATGGGCCATATCGAGGCGGGCTCCGGGCTACTTCGGCCTTCTCACCGTGAGCTCCTGGTCGATATCGCCGAACAGCAGCGCCGCCCAGTCGGGCGGGAACGTGAGGGGACCGCCCGCGGCTTTCGAAACGACCTCGACGGTAGTCGAGCGGTCGCTGTTGCGCGTAACGAACACCGCAATGCGTTCGCCCAGGCTGGTTCGAGTCTTGCCGCTCGACGCGACGACGAACCCGCTTGCGCGATCCTCCTCGTCCAGCTCGAGCTTGCGCTTGGCAATCGCTTCGAGGACAGCCGGGTACACCGCATCGTAGGGATGGCGGAACGTGCGCTTGACGCCCTTCCCCTGCGTCTGCTTCACCGACTGCACCGACGGCGTGGCGCACCCGCCCAGCGCAATTGCGGCGCACAGCAGCAGGACCCCGCGCCTCACTTCTCGATCCCCCCGCCCAGTCCGGGGCTTTGTACCGCCTTCACCTTTTGTTCTTCCTTCCACTCCACGACCTTGAGCTGCCCGCTGTCGGCCGGATCGAGCTCGACCGCCTCGATGCGCTGAAAGTGCTGCGTGATCTTGCGGCTGGAGCTCTGGACGTCCTCGGCGTCCTGGTGCGCCTGGCGTATGTGATCGGCGAGCCGCTTCATGCGCTCCTCGAAGCGCCGGAAGTCCTGTCCCAGGCGGGTGAGGCTGTCGCGGATGACGTGGATCTGCTTGCGAGTCTCGACGTCCTTCAGCACCGCCCGTGCCGTGTTCAGCACCGCCATCAAGGTCGTCGGGGACACGATCCACACCCGCTTGCCGTTGGCGTGATCCACGGTCTCCGCGTGATACGCGTGGATTTCGGCGAATACCGCTTCGGCCGGCACGAACATCACGGCGCCGTCCGACGTTTCGTCGGGAAGGATGTATTTCCTGGCAATGTCGTCCACGTGCCGCTTCACGTCGGCGCGGAATTGGCGCTGAGCGAGCGCGCGATCGACGTCGTTCGACCCGGCGGCGAGCATCCGGTGATAGTTCTCGAGCGGAAATTTCGAGTCCACGCAAACGAGGCCGGTCGGAGCGGGAAGCCTCAGCGCACAGTCCACGCGGGCGCCGTTCGACAGGGTGTATTGCATGGCAAAGGCGGCGGGCGGGAGGACGTTTCTCACGAGCGCTTCGAGTTGCACCTCCCCAAACGCGCCGCGCGAGCGCTTGTCACCCAGCAGCTCCTGGAGGCTTACGACGCTGCCGGTGAGAGTCTCGATTTTCCTCTGAGCCTCGTCGATGGTGGCGAGCCGTTCCATGACGCTGACGAAGGTCTCGTTCGTCTTGCGAAAACCCTCGTCCAGGCGCTCGTTCACCTTGCCGGCGATCTGTTCCAGCCGCTGGTCGACCTTCGCGTTGAGCTTGTCGGTGGCGTCGCCGAGATTCGTCGTCAGGGCGAGCTGGAGCCGGTGCAGGGCTTCGCGGGTCTGCGTCAGCTCATCGGACAGGCGGGAGTTCAGGCGGTCGGACTGCCGCGCCAGGCCGCCGTGCAGGTCGCCCAGCATCGCGCGGTGCTTGTCTTCGAGCGCGCGGGTGAGCTGGTCGGACAGCGTCCTGATGGCGGTCATCTGGGCCGCCAGCCTCACGATCAGGATTACCAGAACGGCAAGGACGGCGAGCGCCAAAATCGCGAACAGGATCTCCGGCATCGCCCGCGAAGTATAGCAGCCGCGGCTGCGTTGTTGAACGACTACGCCACCCTCCGGTGCAGTCTTGCACCGGAAACGTGCGCACATCGTGCGCGACCAGAGACGGATCGGCACGAAGGGCGGGCGGTAGCGGACCCGCCCGCCCCCATGCACTAAATGC
>DATFWO010000395.1:0-26201 GCA_035259205.1 Burkholderiales bacterium
GATCAGCTTGCCGAGCCTCTCCTGCTTGCGCTAGTCGAGGTCGTCCGCCATGGCATACGCCATCTGGTCGGACTTTCTCATCATCGCCGTGATCGCATTGGCGCGGGACTGGGCCTCGGCGGCGGGCAGTTTGTCCCGCTCCTTCTCAAAGCGTTCCTTGTCGGCCGAGATCTGCTTCTGCAGATCCACTATCTGCTTCTCGCGCGGCGCGAATTCCTTCTTGAGCGCGTCCATCGCCCGCACGAACGGCACGGACTCGGATTCGATGCGGCGCGTATCCACGTACCCGACCTTCGTTTCCTGTGCTGCGGCTCCGGACGCGATCACAGTCAGCGCGCCGACAACGAGAATGCCACGAATCATTGCGAACTTCCTCCTCACCCTTTCTTCGTCCATCATCCTTCCGCCCCCATCCCTGGATTTCATTGCGGCTTGCGGAACTTCAGAACGAACTCGTCGTTCGAAACGGGGTTCTTCTGGACCTGAGCGGTCCGCGGATCGTCCGGATTCCGCAGGAACCGCGCCTCCGACACGAACTGGAACCCGGCCGCCTCGAGCTCGCGGCGCACCACGCTCTCCTCGATGCGGTGCAGGTTCTTGGCGACGCTGACGCCCTCACCGGGCCGCGCCGAATGGTCCGCGAGGACCAGCAAGCCGCCGGGCTTCAAAACTTCGAACATCCGCCGGTTCATCTTCTGGCGGTCCACTCCCAGCCACACCGTGTCGTGATAGAAGAAAAAGAAGGTGATGAGGTCTAGGTCGCCGACTCCCGGCGGCAGCGGATCGTCGAACGGCCGCTCGACCCGCACGGCGTTCTTCATCGCAGGTCTCCGGGCCCGCTCCTCGTACGCCTTTTTCGCGTTGGCGAACATGTCGGCCGGACTTTGCGAGTAGACGGTCCCGCCCGGTGCCACGGAGCGCGCGATGAGCTCGGTGCTGTAGCCGCCACCCGCACCCATGTCGAGGACCTTCATGCCGGGTCGGGCGCCGGTAAAGGCGAGCAGCTCGTCCGGCTTGCGCCGCTCGTCGTTCTTGCGGTCGGCCTCGGTGCGGTCTGGCGCGGCGATGATGTCCGAGTAGTTGGGCGGCGGCGCCGTCGCGACACAACCTGCGACGAGGAGCGCAAGACCCAGCGTAATGCATGCGCGCGTGAGGAACCTGTCGAACTTCTTCATCGGACCTCTGCCTCCTCGGGTTTCAGGAACGCAAGTATATCCTTAGAGGCCGCATCGATATTGAAGATACGGCCCCAAAATGGGACGCGTGGGGCCGTATCCCTCATCGTCCGATTCTTACATTTGATCCTGCCGCCCGGCCATCCTGCCCTCGGCGGGCTGCGGCTTGAATTTCTGCACCCTGCGGCCCCAATCCGTTTCGGCGACGTAGACATTTCCCCTGGAGTCGACCGCAAGCGTATGGCCGTGCGTGAAGTTGCCCAGTTGATGCCCGGGCCGCCCGAAGCTGGAGAGGATCTTGCCGCTCGCGTGATCGAGTATGTGGACCTGCTCGTTGCGGCCATTCATCACATACATGAACTTCTGCTCCGGATCCCGGGAAAAATCCACCCACCACGCAGTCCCGCGGCGGTCGGGCAGTTCCTTGGTCCCCGTCCTGATCCAGATGTTCCGCTGGAAATTGCCCATCTTGTCGTATACCTGCACCCGGTCGCCCTGGCGGTCGCAGACGTAGATCAGCCCGGCCTTGCTCATGGCGATGCAATGCACTATCTGCGCAAAAGCGGCGGGGGCGCCGGACTGCATTTCCTCCTTCGTCGCCTGCCTTCCCCATTGGCGGAGAAACTTGCCGTTGCGGTCGAAAACGGCGACGCGGCGGTTTCCGTAGCCGTCCGCCACGTAGACGTCGCCGTTCAGCGGGTCGATGGTCACGCCCGCCGGATTGAAGAAGCCCGTCTGGCTTGCGTTCAACCGCTTGCCCTTGGCGGTGCCGTCCGCCGTATCGAATACCCCGCGCTTGCCGATCTGCAGCAGGAGCTTTCCGTCGTGCGTGTACTTCTGGATGACGCCGTCGCCATTGCCTGTCAGCCAGATGTTGTTCTCGTGATCCGCGAAGCACCCGTGAATCACGCCGGGAAGGGTGTGCCAGTCTCCGTCCCACGAGTCGGTAAGGTTGCCGGCGAGATCGAAGATGAGTACCGATGGGGCCTGCTTCGACGTCTCTTCTTCCTCCTGCGTGATGTCCCGGCGGTTCGTGATAATCACGTGATCGTGGGAGTCCATGCAGACGGCTCCCAGCCGCCCGGTTATCCAGCCTTCGGGCAGAGATTTGGGCCACCACGGGTCGATCTCGAAACGTGGCGGATCGCCCGTGCTGTACGTGGGCATGTCCGAGCATCCCAGCACTGCCAATACGGCGCATGCCGCCGCGGCGACCGCCGTCCCAGTCTTGCTCATATCTCCCCCTTAATCGAACTTCCTGCCGCCCAGATAAACGCTGTGGATCGTTCGCATGTTGGCAATGTTATCCAGCGGATTTCGCTCCAGCACCAGGAGATCGGCGACCTTCCCCTTGGCTAGCGTGCCGAAATCCTTGTCTATGCCTAGCGCTTCCGACGCCCCTCGCGAAAAAGACTGGACCACCTGCATCGGGGTCAGTCCCGCCTGCACCATCAGCTCCATCTGCCGGTGCTCGAAGAATCCCTGTATGAAGAAGCGGAACGGGTCTCCGCCGCTGTCGGTCCCCAAGGCAATCCGCACGCCGGCATCGGCCGCCTTCTTGAGGTTGATCATGTCGATCTTGAGCGCGCGCTTGTTGCGCTCGCGGTCCGGGTCCTTCGCCTGCTCTTCGCGCTTTTTCGTCTTCAATACTTCGAGCCGCTCCGCGGATAGTCCCTTGCGGAAGAACGGATCGTCGATCCAGCCCGGCGCATCGGCGTAGACAAACATTCCCTCCTCGCGCATCAAGGTCGAGATCAGCGTCACGTTGCGCTTTTTCAGGGCCTCGACGAACTCGGCATCCATCTCCCGGTCGCGCACATTGTGGGCGAGTATGTTCACCCCTTCGTTTACGATCATCTTCGCATCGGCCAGCTCATAGACATGAGCCATGGTGATCTTGCGGTGCTTGCGGGCCTGGTCCATGACGGCCGCGCAGAATTCTGGCGTGAGCTTCGCGCGCTTGCCGCCCTGACCATCAATCCACACCTTGATGAAGTCCGCAACCGGCGCGATCTCGTCGACGCGGGCGCGTCCCTGCTCGGGCGTTACGACCTGCGGATCGGGCGGCATGAAGCGGTACTTCACGGTCATCACGCGCGCGCCGCGCAGATCGCCGCGCTTCTGCTCTTCCCTCACCCGCACCACTTCATCGGGGTCGGTCGCCATGCTGGTGGTCGTGGTGACGCCGTAGAGGGCGTACTGCCGCAGCTGAGGATGCGGGTTCGCGCCGACGTGTCCATGCGCGTTGATGATGCCCGGCACCACGAACTTGCCGCTGAGATTCACGAGTACCGCGCCCGACGGAATCGGCACGCCCGAGGAGGGACCCAGGTCGAGGATGCGATCCTTCTCGATCAAGATGGTGACGTCCTTCCGCGGTTCCGCTCCGGAGCCGTCTATGAGCGTCACGTTGGTGAGCGCGGTGAGCTGAGCCGCAGCGCTGCCTGCGCAGAGCGCTGCGGCTAATATGAAACCAGGCTTGATCACGTTATTCCTCCCCCCATTGCTGCGCCTCGCCGTCGCTATCTTATATTGTTGATGTAGCCTTGGCTCCCTGCCGCGGCGGGCGTTCTGAATGCGTGGCGCGACCACCGGCTACCTCATCGCATCGTTGACAATGCGAAAGCGCGTGAGCTAGTTTGAGTGCTTCCCGCATTCAGAGAGACATTCCCATGTTCTATTCGGGCAACTGGATACACAGCTTTCCAGAGCACTACCAGTGGTCGAATGCGACGCTGGTCGCCAAGGGCATGGCGCCCTACGGCGCGGTCGCGCTCGGTGAAATCGACTGGGTAGTGCAGCGCCTGCACGGACGGATCGATGAGCCGCAGGCGTGGTGGGAGGAGTGGTGCGCGGTAGCCGAGCGCGTGGAGCGCGCGGGTGACAAGGCTGCTGCGGAAGGACATAGCGCGACCGCCGGGAACTGCTACCTGCGGGCCGGCAACTACTACTACACGGGAGAGCGCATGGTGCCGCCGGGAGAGCAGAAGCTCGGCATCTACCGCAAAGCGCTGCGCTGCTACCAGGAAGGGCTCAAGCGTCGCAACCCCAACCTCGAAGTGGTCGATGTGCCGTATGACGGCACAGCGCTGCCGGCCTATTTTCTGAAGTCCCCGGCCGCCGAGGGGCCTGCCCCCACAGTCGTGCTGTTCGATGGGCTGGACAACTGCAAGGAGATGAGCGTGCTCTTCGCCGGCCTGGAGCTCGCGTACCGCGGATTCCATACTCTGGCGATCGACGGCCCCGGCCAGGGCGAGGCGCTGCGCCTGCGCCGCCTGCCGTCGCGACACGACTACGAAGTGCCTGGAACGGCGGCCTACGAGTACGTGGCCGGACGCCCGGACGTGGACGCGAAGCGCGTCGCGATCATGGCCTACAGCGCGGGCGGCTATTACGCGCCGCGCGCCGCGGCATTCGAGCCGCGCTACTCCGCTTGCGTTGCGTGGGGGCCCCACTTCGACTATCACGCGGTGTGGGAACAGCGCTGGGCGGCGATGAAGAGAGACGGAGACAGCGTCGCTTCTTCGCATTTCCAACTGCCCTGGGTGCTCGGCGTCGCGGATATGGAAACCGCGATGGAAAAATTGAAGAAGTTCACCCTGGCGGGCGTCGCCGAACGCATCAAGTGCCCGATGCTCATCTGTTGGGGCACGCAGGACAAGCTCACACCGCGCTCGGTCGCGGATCAGCTCTATGCCGCGGCGGGGTCGCGCGACAAGACCCTGAAGATCTTCGACGAGGACGAAGGTGGCGCGGAACACTGCCAGGTGGACAACCGGCAGGTCGGCACGGACTACATCTGCGACTGGCTCGCTGTGCGGCTGGACCCGAGATGATAAGTGATTATCACGCTTCTATTGCGGCACCCATTTTCCGTTCTGCACGCGGAAAATGGACAGGAGGCCGTGCTTGAGGTCGCCCGAGGCGTCGAACTCCACGTCGGCTGTGACGCCCTGATATCTGATGCCGCGCAGCGCTTCGACGTATATCTCGGGCTGCGTTGAGCGCGCGTTCTCCATCGCCGCCGCGAGCACCATGACGCTATCGTAGAAGTACGGCGCGTAGAGCCCGATGTCCTGTCCGTAAGTCCGGCGGTAGCGCTCGGCAAATGCCTTGCCTTGCGGGCGCTTCTCCAGGGCCGCGCCGGGCGTCGATGCGATGTGTCCTTCCGCAGCGGGGCCTGCGAGCTCGAGAAACTTGGCGGTATTCATGGTTTCCCCGCCGAGGAGCACGGCCGTCACGCCCAGCTCCTTCATCTGTCGCGCCAGCGGGCCGGCTTGCGCATCGTAGCCTCCAAAGAAGATCGCCTCGGGACGCACCCCGCGCAGCAGGGTCAATATTGGACGGAAATCGACGCTCTTGTCGGTGGTGTATTCGCGCCGCAACACAGTGCCGCCCGCGGCCTTGACCGCGGCGGCAAAAGCATCAGCCAGACCCTGCCCATAAGCCGTCTGGTCGTCGACCACCGCCAGTCGCTTGAGCCCGAGACGCTGCACTGCGTACTCGCCGAGCGCCGATCCCTGCCTGTCGTCATCCGCCATCATGCGAAACGCGGTCTTATACCCCTGGCGGGTGTACTTGACGTTGGTCGACACCGAGACCTGCGGGATGCGGGCCTCGTGGTAGATGCGCGATGCAGGTATGGTCACGCCGGAATTGAAGTGCCCGACCATGCCCGCTATTTTCGAGTCGACCAGGCGTTGCGCGACGATGGTTCCGGTCTTGGGATCCGCCTGATCGTCTTCAACTACCAGCTCGAACCTGACGGGTCTGCCCCCAATGACGACCTTCCGCGCGTTGAGCTCGTCTATCGCCATCCGGGCGCCGTTCTCGTTGTCCTTTCCGTAGTGGGCCTGGGGCCCGGTCAAGGGCGACGCGAAGCCTATCTTGACGACCTGTGGCGCCTGGGCGAAACACTGCGATGCCGCAAGGGCGAAAAGAAGAAGGCGGAATATCATCACTTCGTTCTTCACATTCCGGAGGATCGCTGAGCCTCTTGATACACCAATGCGGCGGCTGCAACGTCTTCCACTGCGACTCCCACCGATTTGAACAACGTGATTTCATCGGGAGTACGACGACCTTCCACGGATCCGGCAACCACTTCGCCGATCTCTCCCACGATTTCACCCGCGGCCCTGATGTCCCCGGACTCGTGCCGCGCCGCCTCGCGCGACTCCACGTATACCCGGGCCCGTGTCACGAGATCGTCGTCGAGCTCCCGCCAGTCCGGCCGTATCGCGCCTATGGCGATAACATGGGTTCCCGGCGAGAGCCACGCGCCATGCAACACCGCCTTCTGCGAGGTCGTGGCGACGACCACCAGATCGGCGCCGTGCACGGCGCTTTCCGGCGTAGCCATGGCCTGCACCCCATGGTGTTGGGCAAACGCTCCGGCATTACGGGGGCTCCAGACGCGGACCTCCCGCAATGGCCGGACCAGCCGCAGCGCTTCCAGGTGGCTGCGAGCCTGAACGCCGGTTCCAAGTATCGCGAGCACCGAGGCTTCGGGGCGGGCAAGGTGCTGGGCGGCCACTGCGGATACCGCTGCCGTCCGCATCTCCGTGATCAAGCGCCCGTCGATGATGGCGAGCGGCTCTCCGCTTTCCGGTCGAAACAACATGATGGCGGCGTGATGGGTGGGAATGCCCTGGTTGCGGGGATAGAACGTGACCACCTTGACCCCGAGCGCCCCGGCGTACGCCGGCATGACGGCGAAGAATCCCTGGTGCGCAGACACAGGCACGATGGTGCGCAGCGGCTGGACGACGCGGCCAGCCGAAAGGTCCGCCAGCGCCCGCGCCATGGTGGGTATGAGGTCCCGGAAGCGCAGCAGCCGCTGCACGGCGCTCTCATCGAGGATGACGATGTCGGCTCCCTTCGCCGCTCTTCAATGCAACCATATGTCTGTCAGCGATTGTAAGCGAACGGCATGTCCACGCGAGCGGATAACGCCAACGCCCAGTCAACAGCTTATGCCGTCGAACTTGATTATCAATTGAAGGCTCATTCTCCGGTTCGTTTTTGAGAGATGTTCCGGTAACATTTCCGCTCTATCAGCAACCGGACGCCAGTCATGAGGAGCTATCGTGCACTCCAGTATTTGCTTTGCGTTTTTTGTGCAATTTCTCCGCTCGCTGCAGCAATGATGGCTACGGCTGCCACACTGGGCGGACCGCTCACCTTGGCGGACGAAGGCAGCTTCTTCGTGAACGGCCAGAGCCGGCTGTCGAACTATCCGGGGGCCTCGCTCGTCACCGGCCCCGCGCCCGCGGGGAACATCACGGTGAACCAGATGTACGTGCATTACCGGATCCCGGCCACCGCGAAGGGCGTGCCGCTCGTGATGGTGCACGGCTCGAACCACACCGGCATGACCTACGAGACGACGCCGGACGGGCGCGAAGGCTGGGCTACGTGGTTCGTGCGGCAGGGCCATCCGGTGTACGTCGTGGATCACTCGGGACGCGGGCGCTCCGGCTTCGATCCCACGCCGGTCAACGCCGTGCGCGACGGCGGCGCCGATCCGAAGGCGCTCCCGACCTTCTTCCTGGGCCCCATCGACCGCGCGTGGTGGAACTTCCGCTTCGGACCCGATTATCCCAAGCCGTTCCCCAACCTGCAGTTTCCGCTGGAGGCGATCGACCAGTACCTCGCGCAGCTCGTCCCGAACGCGGAAACCACGCTCGCCGGCGGCGGCGCCAATACGGTGAATGCGCTCGTTGCCCTGCTCGACAAGATCGGTCCCGCCGTCGTCATGGTGCACTCGCAATCCGGCGTCTATGGCCTGGACGTGGTGCGCAAGCGGCCAAACCTGGTGCGCGCATTGATCAGCGTCGAAGGCGGCTGCGAGACGGTGACGCCGGCGGACATCGCCACGCCGTTCGTGAAAGTACCGGTCGTCTCGGTGTGGGGCGATAACAGCATAGGCGCGAAGGGCGTCAACGGCGACAAGCGGCGCGAGGGCTGCGCGCAGGCGGTCAATATGATCAAGGGCGGCGGCGGACGCGCGACGTTCCTGCTGCTGCCTGAAGCGGGCATCGCCGGCAACAGTCATATGATGATGATGGACAAGAACAACCTGGTGGTAGCGGAGGCGCTGCGGAAGTGGGTGGCGGAGAACGTCAAGTGATGGAGTAACGATTGCTTCATCGCTTCCCGTGGCGATCTTCGCGCTTCCTTCGCGTCCGTCGCGTTGATGCTTTCCTGCTCTTCTCCTTGAAGCCCTTGATCACTTCGCGCGCCGCGCGCGCGCCGCTCTGCAGCGCACCCGCCACCGTGCCCGCCTCGCCTTCGTAGTCCGCCGCCTCTCCGGCGAAGAACAGTGTGCCGCGCAGCGGCGCCGCAAGGGCCTTGCGCGCGCTGCCGCCGCCGACCTTCACGTAGGCGTATGCGCCGCACGCGTACGGATCGCGCTGCCAGTCGTGGACGTACGCCGCCTCGAGCCGCGACTCGACCGCGACTTCGTCTCCGAAGACCGACTGCAAGCTCGCCAGGGCGCTGCGCACCATGTCCGGCGCCGCGGCCGACACGCGCCGCGCCCGTGGACCGCCGGCCCACGCGACCAACACCGGCGCCCGCGCTGGCAGCATGGTCCAGAAGGTCGGGAAAGCCGCCTCCGGCGACTGGAAGAACCCGGCGTCCCGGTAGCGGCCATTCTCCAGCTCTTCCCAGAAGGCGCTGCGAAAGCGCAGCGTGACCTTGATCACCGGCCCGGAAGCCAGACCCGCCAGCGGCCGGCGCTTTTCCGCGAGCGCCGGCGAAAACCGCACCGCCCCTGGCGCGCCGGGCGCCAGCTGCAGGACGCCGAGCGGCAGCGTTACGATCGCGCGCGGCGCGCTTTCCCGGAAAGGCCTTCCGAGAAAGGTCCCCTCGACCTCTACCCTTCCGCGCTTCCATCGCACCGCGCGCACGATGCTTTGCAGCCGCAGGCGTGTTCCGGCGCTCTCGAGCTCGCTGGCAAGCGAGCCCAGCAGAGCGCCGTAGCCGCCGAGCGGACGGAACGAGACGTCGTTCCCCGAGCCGTCGGCCGTCCACTCCTCCACGATCGCGCGCGCGCTCACGCGCTCGGGATCGGCGGCATCGTAGCCTTCCACCATCCGCATCGCGAACGTGCGCGCATCCGGCGACAGGCGCTTTCCGAGGTAACGGTCGAGATAGTCCTGAAAGGAGATATCCCGGCGCAGCGGCCCAGCCTTCTCCATGGCGCGCTGGATTTGCCCCAGTATTTCGCCTCTATCCCGGGGCCGCAGCCCTTCGAACTTGACGAACCACCGCGTGCCGCCGCGCTCGACGGCGGCGATACCGGCTTCTTCCAGCAACGAGAACGTGGCTTTCGGCCGCCCGTGTATGAATTCGGCGCCGAACTCGATCGGCACGGAGAGCCCCGGCTCCGGGCGCGACCAGCAACGCCCGCCGATGCGGTCGCGCGCCTCGAGCACCAGGACCGACAATCCGGCGCGGGCCAGCTCCCGGGCGGAGGCAAGACCGGCAGCGCCGGCCCCGATGACGATGACGTCCATGTAAAGAAGGTGATTCGCGACGCTGAGTGGACAAGATCCGGCTGAAAACTATCCCGAACCGCACCCAAAAAGTCCAGCGATGCGTCGCACTCCGGCCGCGTCGGCTTGTCATATGCGATGGCCGGATACCCGCAGTCGCAAATCCGGTCACGTATCGCCTGCATGCTCGCATTTCCATGAGACCTCAAAGAGCTCGCTATCCGCTACGCGTCTGGATGTTGGTCGCGGTATTGAGCATGCTGCTCGGGGCAGAGCGCGCGCAGCCGGCGCCGGCCACCTCGGCGCCAGGCGGAGAACCCGCGCAAGAGGCAAAAGCCGCGCCCGCTCCGGTCACGCTCGCGGAGATCGCCGGCCGCGCCGAGTCCGCGACCGCGGACCTGCGCGAGATCGAGACCGGGCTTGCCGATGAAGACATTGCGGATACGATAGAACGAGCCCTCCCGACGGTGGTGCGCGAGATCGACGTGCGCCTGCGCGAGAATGCCCGCATCCTTGCGCAGCGGCCGTCGCTCGACCTGCTGCGCTCCGTGGAGAGGACCATACAGGGGCTGCGCGACAACCTGGGCCGGTGGACGCGAGCGCTGGACCAACGCTCCGCGCAGCTCGACCGCGACCTCGCGCGCATCGCCGAGATCGAGAAGGTCTGGAACGAAACTATCAAGCTCGCCAGGAGCTCCGGGTCATCGCCCGACCTCGTACAGCGCGTGCAATCGCTGCTGGGGGCCGCGCAACGCACCCGGTCCGCCGTCGACAGGCAGCGCGCACAGGTCGTGCGGCTGCAGAGCCGCGTAGCCGCCCAGGAGTTCCGGATCACCGAAGCACTCGAGTCCGTGCGGCAGGCGCGCGATAGCACGCTCGCCCGCATATTCGAGAAGGACAGCCCTGCCGTGTGGAGCCCGCAGGTCGCAAACCGCGCCGGCGGCCAGCTCGTACTCGAGGGGCAGGAATCATGGATGGCGCAACTGGCGACGCTGGAGAGCTACCTCGCGCGACAGTGGAGCCGGTTGCTGCTGCACGCCGCATTGTTCGCCTTGCTCGCCGCCGGACTCTTCCGGGCGCGGCGCTCCGCGGCGGAATGGACGGCAAAGGAACCGTGGCTACAGCGCACAGCGGCGGTCTTCGCGTTGCCGCTTGCCACGGCCTTCGTGCTCACGTTCGTCGGCAGCCGCTGGATCTATCCGCAGGCACCCCGCTTGCTATGGGTGATCATCGGCGCGGCTGCGCTGCTCCCCACCGTCGCGGTCCTGCGGCGGCTGCTCGCTCCGCGCCTTTGGCCCATCCTCTACGCCGTGCTCGCGTTCTATTTCGTGGATCAGGTGCGCGCGGTGACCGCGTCGATGGTGCTGATCCCCCGCTTGCTGTTTCTCATCGAAACGCTTGGCGGCGTGGCGTTCCTGCTGTGGTTTTTGGTATCGGACCGGGCCACCGACGGGGACCGCGCGTTCCAGACCGAGGGTCCTTCGCCAAGAGCAGTTGGTTTCGCCTCCCGGGTCGCCTGCGTGTTGTTCGCGGCGGCTGCCATTGCCAACGCGGCAGGTTACGTCACCCTGGCGAACCTGATCGGCAATGCCGTCCTCCGCAGCGCCTATCTGGGAATCATTCTCTACACGACGGTCGCCATTCTCGACGGGCTCGTCATGATCGCGCTGCGCGTGCGCCCGCTTGCCGTGCTGAGAATGGTGGAACGCCACCGCGAGCTGCTGCGGCGGCGCATCCGCCTAGTGCTCGCCTGGGCTGCGCTCGCGCTCTGGTCGCTGTTCGTTCTGGATCGCCTGGTTCTGCGCGACAAAGTCATCAGCGGCGTCAAGGAGGCGCTGACAACGGAGCTCACGATCGGCTCCATCAGCATCTCGCCGGGCGACGTGATCGCCTTTGGACTGACGGTATGGGCTTCCTTCCTGGTTTCCAGGTTCGTGCGATTCATCCTGGACGAGGAAGTCTATCCCCACGCGCACCTGCAGCGAGGGCTGCCCTATGCGATCTCGAACACGCTGCACTACGCGATACTGGTGGCGGGCTTCTTGCTCGCGGTCGCAGCGCTCGGCTTCGACATGACGAAGTTCACGATACTCGCGGGCGCGTTTACCGTCGGCGTGGGCTTCGGCCTGCAGGCGATCTTCAACAATTTTGTTTCGGGCCTCATCCTGCTGTTCGAGCGGCCGGTGCAGATCGGAGACATGATCCAGCTGGACGACAACACGTCGGGCATCGTCGAGCGCATCGGCATCAGGGCGAGCGTCGTGCGCACGCCCGCGGGCTCCGAGATCATCGTGCCCAACTCCAAGCTCATCTCGGAGCGCGTGATCAACTGGACGCTGTCCGACCGCCAGCGAGGGATGGAGCTGCCGGTTTCCGTCGCCCACGGCGCCGATGCCAAGCGCGTCATATCGGTGATGGAGCGCGTCGCGACCGGTCATCCGCTCGTCAGCAAGGAACCCCCGCCCGAGGGTCTGCTCGTCAAGCTGGGACCCGACTGGATGGGGTTCGAGCTGCGCGCGTCCACCGACCGCGTCGAAGACTGGATGAAGGTGCGCAGCGAGCTCGCGGTAGCAATCACCGAAGCGCTGGCGGCGGAGAAGATCGCCATGAAGTAAAGCGGGCTCGAATTCGCGCGTCACAGCCTTCGCGTCGACCTCGCAATGCACGGGCCGGACGATCTCGAGCCCGCTCGAGATGAGCGTGACACGCTTACCCCCGATCGCTGATCACGCCTCCAGGACCTCCGCGAGCAGCTTCAGCGCCGCCGCGGAAAAGGCGCGCATGTTGGCGACGCGCTCGCTGCTGCCGGTATTGATCGTGAGCGTGCGGTCGACGGGCCCGCACACGACGATGTACGTGAGGCCCGCCGGATCGCCGTAGCGGTTCCCGGTGGGCCCGGCGGCACCGCTCTCGCCCAGGCCCCAGACGGTCGAGCAGCGCTCCTTCATGGTGCGTGCCAGCATCAGCGCCCACGGCTCCGTCCCGCCGCGCATCCCGGTGAACATTTCCTTCCGCGTGTCTTTGAGCGCCAGTATCGCGGGGCGGCTGTAGAGGACTCCGCCGCCCACGAAATACGCGGAAGCACCGGGAACGGAAAGCAGGGCCGCCGAGATCAGGCCGCCGGTCGACGATTCCGCAATAGCGATGGTTTCGCCGCGCGCCTTGAGCACCGCGCCGATGCGCGCGCCAAGTGGCAATAGTTCCTGCATGGCTCAATCCCCTGTCGTATCTCCAATGTCCAGTGTCGCCATCCCTGGTCCTTGGCCTCGACCCTCAGCTGTCGCGCTTCTGATGGGTGAACATCATTCAGGTGAACGACATTCCCCGAGTTTCCACTGCGTCGCGACTGCGCGCGAGGGCGAGCATCAGCAGGATACGCGCTTTTCCGGAAACGAGCAGCGACTTAATGCCGCCAGCGATCATTCATCGTGCTCGAGCACCGGCGCCCCGAAATTCACAGAAAAACAGAAGCATCAACGCACGGCCGAAGTGATCCCGCGAACGCCTACTCCGCGCGGATGTGGGCTTCCTTGATCACTTTCGCCCACTTGGCGGACTCCGCCTCGATGAACGCGCCGAACTGCTGCGGCGTATTCCCGATCACGTCCGTGCCCATGTCGGTGAGCCGCTCGCGCACGTCTTTCTGCTGTAACGCTTTGGTCACATCCGCGTGGATCCGGGAGACCAGCTCGCGCGGGGTTGCCGCAGGAACCAGCAGCCCGAACCAGTTGGTGAGCTCGTAGCCCGGCAGTCCCGATTCATCCACGGTGGGAACGTTGGGCAATTGCGCGGAGCGCCTCTTCCCGAGAACGGCGAGCGCGTTCAACTTGCCGGCCTTGATATAGGGCAGCGCCTGCACCTGGCTGTCGCACGTAAGCGAGATCTGACCGCCGAGCAGATCGATGAAGCTCGGACCGCTGCCCTTGTAGGGCACGTGGACGAGCTCGATATGCGCCATGCTCTTCAGCAGCTCACCCGCGAGGTGCGGCGCTCCGCCCGCTCCCGACGAGGAGAAGGTGATCTGGCCAGGCCGCGCGCGGGCGAGCGCGATCAGCTCTTTCACGTTCCTGGCCGGCAGGGACGGATGCGCGACCATCACGAAGTGCACCGCAACCACATTGGTGACCGGGGCGAGATCCTTCAGGGGATCCACCGCCATCTTGGCGTAGAGATGGCGGTTGACCGAAACGTTGCCCATCGTCGCCATGAACCAGGTGTAGCCATCCGGAGCGGAGCGCGCCGCGAGCTCGGTGCCGATCACGCCGGCCGCGCCGGCACGGTTGTCGACGATGACCTGGTGCCCATATCCCTCGCTCAGCCTCTGCCCGACGATGCGGGCGACGATATCCGTCCCGCCGCCCGGAGGGAATGCCACGATGATGCGCACCGGCTTGGTCGGATATTGCTGCGCTTGCGTCGCTACAGGCGCCGCCACCACTGCGCACAGCAATATCGGGAAGACGTGACAGGTGCTTCGCAGTGGGCCGCAAGCCCTGGACGCGCGACGGCTTACGCGCGGCGCAAAGCCCGTATCACCTGTCACCTGTCACCCGCGATCAGTGCAAATCGAGCGCGTGCTGCTTAAGCGCCGACAGCGACGCGAACTTGAGCACGTTCTCGTGGGTCGCCTCGAGCACGACCTGCGGCGCCCGGCCAGCCTCCCAGGCTTCGACCCAGCGCAGCACGTGCAAGCACCAGCGGTCGCCCGGCTTCAAGCCCCGGAAGCGCATCTCGCGGTTCGGAGTGATGAGGTCGTTGCCCCGGCTGCGCGAGAACTCGAGAAACTCCGCGGTGACCTTTACGCACACCAGGTGCGCCACGCCGTCGCCGCCCCGTGTGGAGCAGCACCCATCGCGAAAATAGCCGGTCACCGGATCGTAGCTGCACGCCAGCAACGGCCCGCCGAGCACGTTCTTTTCCTGAGGCAGCTCTTCGCTCACGGTTCTTATTCTAAAGTGATCAGTGATGGGTTGATAAGTGATACGCGATGCAAAAGCCGCGTCAGCCCGGCATCCGAGCTCAGGACCTGTCACCGATCACGACGTTCCAGCGCCAGCGGCTCCTCGTCCATGGCGGCGATCTGCTCGCGCAGTTCCAGTATGCGGTCCTGCCAGTAGCGCTGTGTGCCGAACCAGGGAAACGCCGCCGGAAACGCACGGTCCTCCCAGCGGCGCGCGATCCACGCCGAATAATGGATCAAACGCAGCGTTCGCAATGCCTCCACCAGAGGCAGCTCGCCTGCGTCGAATTCCCGAAAATCTTCATATCCCGTGATGAGGTTCCCGAGCTGGCGGACCATGGAGTCCCGTTCGCCCGAGAGCAGCATCCACAGGTCCTGCACGGCGGGCCCCATGCGGCTGTCGTCGAAGTCCACGAAGTGGGGACCGTCGTCAGTCCATAGCACGTTGCCGGCATGGCAGTCGCCGTGCAGGCGTATCGTCTTCACGTCGCCCGCTCGATCGATAGCGCGGCGCACGCCGTCAAGCGCGAGCGCCGTTACGCTGGTCCACGCCTCCAGCACATCGGCCGGAATCAGCCGGCTTTCGAGCAGCCACGCGCGCGGCTCGGTGCCGTAGCTTTCGATGTCCAGCGTCGGTCGACTGCCAAATGCGCGAGCGGCGCCGACCGCATGCATGCGGCCGACAAAACGTCCTATCCATTCGAGTGTTTTCGGGTCTTCCAGCTCGGGCGCACGGCCGCCGCGCCGCGGGAACACTGTAAAGCGAAAGCCGTCGCATTCGTGCAACGTGCGCTGTTCGATCACCAGCGGCGCGGCTACGGGTATCTCGGCTCCGGCAAGATCCAGCGCAAATGCATGCTCTTCGAGGATCTGCGCGTCGCTCCAGCGCGCGGGCCGGTAAAACTTTGCAACGAGCGGCGGTCCCTCCTCCATCCAGGCCTGATAGACGCGATTCTCGTAGCTGTTGAGGGAAAGCAGTCGCCCATCAGGGCGCAGTCCGACGGAGGACATCGCGTCGAGTACGCGGTCAGGCGTGAGCCCGCTGTATGGGGCGGCTTTCACCGTCTCATTTTAAAGGCGTGACGCGTGGCGGGCGACGAGTGACGGGAAATTCTTCTCCCCTATGCCCTTGGCGACTTCGCGCCCCTGGCGTCAAGGTGCTCGATTTCCCTTGCGGTTTTTACGGCCTTTGCGTCGAGCCTTTTCTGATACGCTTGGCGCCGGGGGGATCGTTCAGTGCGCTACTGCCTTGTCTTTTTTCTTGCCTGTGTGTCTTGCGGGGCACCTGCCCAGACCTATCCGTCGCGGCCGATACGCGTGCTCATCCCCTTTCCCGCGGGCAGCGCGGCGGACATCATCGCGCGCGCCATGGAGCCGCAGTTGCGCGAGCGGCTGGGACAATCGCTCGTAATCGACAATCGCGGCGGGGCGGGCGGCAACATCGCGGCGGAAATGACCGCGAAGAGCGCGCCCGACGGCTACACCATCATGATGGCGACGATCGGGACCCACGCCATCAACCACAGCTTGTATTCCAGGCTGCCGTTTCACCCGGTCCGCGATTTCACGCCGGTCACCCTGGTAGGCGACAGTCCCAACGCGCTGGTGACCACCCCGAGAGTCCAGGCGAATTCCATCCAGGACCTGATCGCCCTCGCCAAAGCGAAACCCGGACAACTCAACTACGGGTCGTCCGGCTCGGGCACGACAGTGCACCTCTCCGGGGAACTTTTCAGCGTAATGACCGGCATCAAGATGGTGCACATCCCGTACAAGGGCGCGACCGAGGCGCTCACCGGATTGCTCGGCGGGCAGACCGACCTCATGTTCGCGAGCCTGTCTTCGTCGATTCCACTCATCAGATCGGGGAAGCTCAAGGCGTTCGGCGTAACCGGCGCCCAGCGCTCGCGGTCGTTACCCGATCTCCCCACGGTAGCGGAAGCAGGCAACCTCCCTGGTTTTGCGGCGACCGCCTGGTTCGGGATCGTGGGTCCTGCGGGCGTGGCCAAGCCATCGGTCGCCACGCTCAACAAGGCTGCGCTCGAAACGCTCAATACACAGGAAGTCAAAGACCGGCTGTTCAACTCGGGAGTCGAAGTGCGCTCGAGCACGCCGGAGGACTTTGCGCGCCTGATCGAGAGTGAAATGGCGAAGTGGGCGAAAGTCGTGAAAGCGTCCGGCGCCAAAGTCGATTGACGTCGCGGCGCCGCTCCCCGAACGGCCCCCTCGCCCTGTCCTTCTCCCCCAGTGCAAGCGGGAGAGACTGCTCAGCGGGCGAGGGGGCCGGGGAAATCCAGGCCGATACGCTTCTAGTACCACATGCCGGCCTGCTTCGCGTGCGAACGACAACTAATTCACGTTTCACGCAGAGCGGGCCGGCTGTTCCCATCCATGCAAAATTCATGCAAGGAACCACATCCGCCGCATCTGGCGCCGGAGGACGCTGGAACGGCGCACAAAGGAGGCCACGGTGAACCTTCCGGAACGAATTGGAATTACGATGAATCGCTGTACCCGATCGGCCGGGTGGTCCGGGCTGTCATCAATTCGTCGCCCGGCGTCCGCCGGTCGGCGGCGGTGCGCCATGACGGGATTCATGCCATCAGTTCTGCGCGCTCGCCGCGCATCCCTTTGGTGCGCGGCCGTGCTCGTCGCGTCGAGCTTTGCGGCGCGCGCTCAATCGGAGAAGGCCACGATTCGGAACCCGGCCGGAAGGGGCTCCGTTTCCGCCACTCGTTGAAACGCCCGCCCAGTTGTGCCAGCATCGCCGTTCCGCAGTCGGAAAACGAACGACCAGCAAATGGAGGAGTCGATGCCGTCCAAGTTCATGCTTTGCAGCTTCAAGACCTGCCCCTGGGTGCAGCGCGCCGCTATCGTGCTGCAGGCGAAGAAGGTTCCGTACGACATCACCTATATCGACCGCGACCAGCGTCCGGCGTGGTTCCTCGCGATCTCCCCGCACTCCAAGGTGCCGGTTCTCAGAGTCGATGAAAAAGAGGCGTTGTTCGAATCGAATGCCATCGCCGAATACCTGGACGAAACCGCGGCGCCCCGGCTACACCCCGAGGATTCCATCGTGCGGGCGCGCAACCGCGCCTGGACCGACTACGTGCCGACCTTCGCCAGCGCGATATCGGGCGCGATGTACTCGGACTCGGAGGAAGAGTTCGCGGCCAAGGCGGCCAAGATCTCCGGCCCCTTCGGCAAGCTCGAGGAAGCGCTCGCCAAGCGCGGCAACCCCGGCCCTTATTTCAACGGGCCGAAGTTCTCGCTGGTCGACGCCGCCTATGCCCCGTTCCTGCAGCGCTATACCTTCATGGACCGGCTGCGGCCCGTGGGCGTCATCGAGAAGTTTCCGCTACTCGCCGCCTGGCGCGATGCGCTCCTTGCGGCGCCGGCGGTGAAGGCCTCGACCGTCTCGAACATCGAAGCCGTTTGGCAGGAGAATCTCATCCTGCGCAAGCGCTGGCTTTCGAAATTCGTCTCGGAAAGCGTGGTCGGCGCGGCGCTGGTCGAATAGCTGCCCGTCAGCTCACCGGCGCAAGCGTCGATGCTGCGTGGAAGAAGTCCCAGCGCCGGCCGGCGCGCTCCACGATAGCTTCGACGTCTTCCGCCAGCACGTGCCGCGCGGCAACGAGCTGCTGCGCGGCCTCGCGCACCCGTTCCAGGTACGCCGCGCGCGAAGGGTAGCGCTCCTCGACAGCCGGGCGCGGGTCGCCCGCCTCTTCGCGCTCGGCGCGCGTCAGCGCGAACGGCAAGGTCGAGCCCATCATGGACATGAGGTCGCCCGGCGCGCCCTGCTCCGCGTGACGCGGATTCCACCCCGTGAAGGTCGCCAGCGGCGCCGCTAGCTCCGGCGGCCGTATGCCTGCAACCTCGTTGCCATCGGCGTCGACGGCGGAAACGTAGGTGCGATAGGGCGCACCGCACGTGGGCGGATAAGCTGCAATGCCCCGCTCGCAGTCGGGCCCGAAGTCCAGGTGCAGGGGGCGGGCGATGCGGTCGGGAAAGCGCACGCCGGGGAGACGCCGGAAATAACGGCCAACGGATTCGGCTTCGACGGCCGTCCCGTCGGCGATGCGCGGGAAAGCGCTGGGGGGCGGCTCGACGCCGTCATTCACCCAGCGGTCCAGATTCACCAGCGCGCTCCGCAGCAGCGGCGCGTAGTCCACCACGTTGAAGCGATGATGGCCGCGCCCACCGGTATTGGGATCGGCAGCAAGCGGCGGCAGCGCGCCCGGCGTGTGCTGCGTCCCGGAGAAAAGATATGCGCGCACGAAATCCGGCGGCTCGAGATCGCGGCGTCCCTCGGCATCGGTGTGGATGAGCGAGCCGTCGCCGCGCCAGTACTCGGCGGACGTGTTGGTCGCGAAGATGCGCGGCACGCGCCCGCGCTGCTTGAAACGGCTCAGCAGCGCGCCATAGTCGAATGGCGGCAGGCTCCCCACCGCCTCCTGGGCGTTGAGGGAAGGCTGGCCGAAGCGCAGGTTGAATTCTCCGCGCCGCGCGCCGGCGACGTGCGGGAAAACGGCGTCGAACACCATCCGTCCCTGCTCGTCCTCGTCGAGCCCCAGAAAGAGCATGTGGCGCAGGAAGCGCCCGCTCTGGGAGACACCGAAGAGATACGCGCGGGTGAGCGACCCGGCGCAGGGGTTGTCGCTCGCTGCAGGCGCCCAGCGCAGCCAGGCCGCACAGTCACGAACGGCGACAAAGCCCAGGCCCACCAGCGGTGGGTTGGCGGACCGATAGACCACGTCGTAGATCGCTCCCGGCGTGAATCCCGCCTTCATCTCGATATGGCTCGCATCGGAGAAGCGCCACGCCGATCGCGGCAACTCGGTAACGGCGGCGCCCGAGTGTTCACGCATTGTGACGCGGGCCTCGGAATCCGCGAGATCGAGGACGGGATGCGGGATGTGGTAGCGGTCGGCAAGTGGCAACGTATCGACTCGCGTGTTCGGATGCAGCTCGCAGCGGATGAAGCCGGCGACGCCGCGCGCGCGCGGAACGTCGAGCGCCATGAGACCGTCGCGGCGCGGCACGTCGGGTTGCCAGCCGATCCACGCCACCGTATAGCCGTGCCGCATCAGGAACCCGTTACCGAAGTCTTCGGGCGTCGCCGGGTCCGGAACGCGCGGCGCGCTGTTGAACATTCCGAGTGCGACCTTGCGCCCGCGATTGCCAACGTCGAGCAGCAGCCGCCCGTTGCCCTTGCCCGCATCGACCGGCTTCAGCACGTAAAAATCTCCGGAAAATTCGACCCGCCCCGCGCTGTTCTTCGGCGCCAGCGTCATGTCGGTGATGTTCCGGTGCAGGGGATGCGCCGGATCGACGGCGAAGCGCATGGTCCCGGCGATCTTTTCATATGCACCGGCTGCGCCGAACGGTTTTCCGCCGAGCACTTTCTCGCGCGTCAGAATCTCGAGTCCCGTCACCATATCGTTTGCTCCTGGATTGAAGGCATTGCGGCGCAGCCCGCACGAGCACGCCGGTTTCAGAATCAGAACTTCACGGCGTCCGATTTCTGCCGCTCGTACTCGCGCCGGCTGGCCTCGCGGCGCGCGTCGGCCGCTTTCTGCTCGTCCTGCAGCATGAACTTGTAGTCGTTCAGCACCGCGCGGAAATATTCGACCTTGCCGTCCTGGCCGGTGCGAAAGTGTATCTTGAGAAACGAGCCCATGTTGTCGGCGACCGGCAGCCGGCTCTTGAGGTGCCAGGTCAGCCACCAGCCCGAGGCGCCGCGCTCGTCCGGCGCGCCGTAGCGCGCCGTCAGGTCCGCCATCAGCTTCTCCGGCAGCGGACCGTCGCGCAAGGTTTGCTCATACATGACGAGGCCGCCGACACCGCCGGTGACGGGCGAGCTGAAGGCGACCGTGAACTTCGACCCGTCCGAGAGTCGCAGCGTCTCTTCGTAGGCCGAATACGCCGGCGGCTTCCAGTCCGGTTTGCGCTCGGGACGGATCTCGACGACCTCCGAGCCGAGCTTGCTCTCCAGCTCCTGCAGCGTCATGCCGAGACGCAGCCCCCGCACAGTGAAATTCGTCCGCGTTTCGGCAGCTTTGGCCCACACCGCCTCGTTGGCCGCTCTCGCGGCCCGCTGCTCTTCCGGCGCTGGCTTTGTGCTCGCCGGTTGCGCCCGGGCCGGCACAGGCCATGAGGCCGCGATCAGCGTCCCCGCAGCGATCGCGATTACGCGTGCCGACGGCCGCCAACCGATTTCGCGGTGGCCTTGCGCCATATGTATACAACTCCCCCGTCGTCAGAGACTACATGCTACTCCACGCCGCCGGCGAGGTGTTTTCAAAGGTGCAAGAGCGCCCGCCTCATTGCAAAATAGCGTGTGCTTGGGTGCGCCGTTTCGTGCATCGGGGAGGACATTCCATGATCCGCATTTCTAGTGTCGGGGTACTGCTGCTTGCCGGCTTTGCATTGCACCCGGGCAGCGCATGCCCGCAGAGTTATCCCAATCGGGCCATTCGCGTCATCGTCCCCGCCGCGCCCGGCGATAGCTGCGACATCCTTACCCGGTTGATCGGGCACAAGGTCGGCGAGCGCCTGGGCCAGCAGTTCGCAGCCGACAACCGGCCCGGCGCGAGCGGCATGATCGGCCTGCAACTGATCGCGCAGGCGCCGCCAGACGGCTACACCATCGGCTGCGGCCAGGGCGGCAACATGGTGATCGTGCCGCTTGCAACCCAGAAGGTCCCCTACGACACGTTCAAGGATTTCGCGCCGATCCAGCTCACCGTGTCCAACTTCCTGGCGCTGGTGGTGCACCCGAGCGTGCCGTTCAGGAACGTGAAGGATCTCGTCGACTACGGCCGGGCCAATCCCGGAAAGCTCGCCTTCGGCACGAACGGCGAAGGCGCGTTCATCCACTTCTCGGTGGAGCTGCTGCGCACCAAGGGGGGCTTCACCTACCTGCACGTGCCGTACAAGAGCGTGACGTCGATCGTCACCGAGATCATGAGCGGGCGCATCGACGCGACGATTTCCTCGTTCATCTCGCTCTATCCGCACATCACGGCAGGGAGGCTCAAGCTCCTGGCGATCGGCAGGGACAAGCGTCATCCCAAGTATCCCGATTTCCCGACGATCGCGGAGACGCTGCCCGGCTACGAGAACGGCGGCTGGTTCGGCTTCATCGCGCCGGCGCGCGTGCCAAAAGAGATCATCACGCTGCTCAACGGCGAGATGAACCGCGCGATGAAGCTCCCGGACGTGGCGGAGAAGCTCGATACACTGGGCCTCGAGGTCCACACCGAGTCCCCCGAGTATTTCACCGAGGTAATCCGGCGCGACTTCGACAAGTGGGGCAAGGTCGCGCGCGACATCGGGTTCAAGCCGCGCTAGCGCAGCCGTCAGCTTCAGTTGGATACCGTGTTTTATTTTGGAAGTTCCCGCTCGCCGTTCTCCATTCGCCGAACTTAAAATGCCCACCGTCGCCGAAAATCTCGGCGCCTACGCGTCGACCCTGAAGTACGAAGACCTCCCGCAGGAGGTCGTACACCAGGCCAAGCGTTTCATACTGGACACTCTGGGCTGCGCGTTCGGCGGCTACGACAGCGAGCCCGCCCGGATCGCACGCGATCTGGCTGCGACGGTAAGCAGCACCCACCCTGCAACCCTGCTCTGCAGCGGCCAGAAAACGAGCGCCGAGCTCGCCGTTTTCGCGAACGACGTGATGATACGTTACCTCGACTTCAATGATGGCTACATCAGCAGCGGCAGCGGGCATCCCAGCGACAGCATCGCGGCGCTGCTGTCGGCTGCCGAGGTTGCGGGCGCCGGTGGTCGCGATTTGATCGTCGCCACCGTGCTCGCCTACGAAGTGTTCTGCCGCATCTGCGACGCCTGGGACAACAAGAAGTGCGGCATCGATCATGCCACGATGGGCGCGATAGCGAGTGTTGCCGGTGCAGCGCGTCTTTACGGGCTGACCGAGCAGCAGACCGTCGAAGCGATCAACCTGACCGTCGCCGCCAATGTCGCACTGAACCAGACGCGCGTGGGCAGCATTTCGAAGTGGAAGGCGTGCGGCTATGCGAACGCCAACCGGAACGCGGTGTTCGCGGTCGAGCTCGCTGCGCGCGGAATGAACGGCCCCGCACGGGTGTTCGAAGGCCGCGACGGCTTTTTCAACGTCGTGAGCCGGGCGCCGTTCCAGCTGGCGCCGTTCGGCGGCAGCGGCCACCCGTTCCGGATCATGCAGTGTCACGTCAAGCAGTTTCCCCTCGGTAATTTCTCGCAAACGGTGGTGAATGCGGCCCTGGAAGCCCGCGCGTTCGCCGGCGATCCCGGCAATATCAGGGAAGTCCACATACACACCTCGCAAAGCGGGTTGAACATCATGGCTGACGGTCCGGAGAAATGGCGCCCCGGCAACCGCGAGACCGCCGATCACAGCATCCCCTACACCGCGGCGGTAGCGTTGATGTACGGAACCGTGCAGCTCAGGTATTTCGACGAGCAATACCTGCACGACGAAGCGTTGCTGCAGCTTGCGAGCCGCATCAAGTGCAGCCCTTCCGAAGAAGCCAACCGGCGCGGGGCAGAGATGAATCTGTGCGAGCTCGATGTAACCCTGGTCTCGGGAGCGCGCAAGTCGATCAGGGTCGAGTACCATCGCGGCCATTGGCGCAATCCGATGTCGGATGCCGAGATGGAAGCAAAATTCCGCTCGCTGGTCGCGCCGTTGCTGCCCGCGTCCCGCGTGGATGCGTTGCTGGGGCAGTTGTGGCGCCTCGAGGACCTGCGCGAAGTCGGCACGTTGATCCGGGATACAAAAGTCTGATCCGTCCGTTGCGATACAACCGAAGGAAGAAATTCATGCCTGGGAATCGGCCTGTCGTACTGTTGCTGATCGCCGCCGCAGCAGGCACCGCCTCCGCTCCGGCCGCAGGGCAGCCTTATCCCGCACGCCCGATACGCATCATCGTGCCGGGCACGCCAGGCAGCTCGAACGATTTCACCGCACGCGCGGTCGCGCAGCGCTTGACCGACGCCTGGGGCCAGCAAATCGTGATCGACAATCGCGCAGGGGCCGGGGGCATCATCGGCCACGAGCTGGCGGTAAAATCCGCGCCCGACGGCTACACGCTGATTTTCTCCACCTCCGCCGGGCTCGTCACCAATCCCCTGCTCTACAAGGTGCCGTACGATTCGTTCCGCGACCTGGCGCCGATATCACTGGCCTCGATCAACCCGCAGATGCTGTTCTCGCATCCTTCGGTTCCCGCCGCCAATGTCCAGGAGCTGATCGCGCTAGCTCGCGCGAAACCGGGGCAGTTGAACTGCGCATCGGCCGGCACCGGCACGCCGAATCATCTCGGCTGCGAGATGCTGAAATCGATGGCAAAGATTGATTTCGTGCACGTGCCGTACAAGGGCGCGACGCCCGCCATCACCGACGTCGTCGCCGGGCAGATGCACTTCATGCTGAACAGCATACCCGCGGTGCTGCCGCTCGCCCGCTCGGGCAAGATCAGGGCGCTGGGAGTGGCGGGATCGAAGCGCTCCGTCGCAGCACCCGACATTCCGACCGTGGCCGAGACCATTCCGGGCTTCCAGTGCGTCAACTGGTATGCCATGCTCGCGCCGGCGGGAACGCCACCGGCGATCGTCGCAAAGCTCAACACCGAAATGGCGAAGATGATCGCCGATCCGCCATTCGCGCAACGCCTGATCGAGCTCGGATCGGAGCCGCAGTCGAGCACGCCCGCCGGGCTCCGCGATTTCATGCGCAGCGAGTCCGAGCGCTGGGGCCGCGTGATCAAGGCAGCGGGGATCAGGATCGAGCGTTGAGCATCGAGACTGCTTCTAGTTCTCGCGGCGCGCGTGGACCGCGCTCAGTCGAGGCGAACGACGACCTTTCCGATCTGGGCGCCCGATTCGACATACGCCTTCGCCTCCGGCAACCGGTCGAACGGGAAGACGCGATCGACGACCGGCACGATACGTCCATCGGCGAGCGCCGGCATGACGTCGCGGTTGAAGCCGCGCGTCGCTTCGGCCCGCATGGCCGGCGTCAGCGGCGCGTTCGAGATGCCGAAGATCTCGAGCCGCTTGCCGTGCGTTGCCTCGAGGTCGAGGTCCGCTCTCATGGAGCCATCGACGTAGCCCACCACGGCCAGGCGCCCGAAATTCGCCAGCGACTTCTGGCAGGCGCCGAAAGCCGTCCCGCCGACGAGATTTACCGCGAGATCCACACCCTTTCCGCCCGTCGCTTCCAGCGCCCGTGAGCTGAAATCCTCGCCCCGCGCGCATATCCCGACGTCGAGCCCGACCGCCTGCAGCTTTTCGAGCTTCGCTGCCGAGCCCGATACTCCAATCACCTTCGCGCCGAGGACTTTCCCCAGCTGGAGCGCTGCGACCCCCACGCCCGAGGAGACGCCCGCGACGAGCAGCCATTCGCCCGGTTTGAGCCGGCCGAACTGTATGAGCGCCTCCCACGCGGTCACGTACGAAATGGGAATCGCCGCCGCCTGCTCCCACGAAAGGTGCTGCGGGATGTGCGTCGCAAGCGCGGGATCGACCAGCACATATTCCGCGAAGCAGCCGCGAGCGCGCGCCATCACGCGATCGCCGCGCCTGAACGACGTAACGCCTTCGCCTGCGGCATGCACTTCACCGGCCGCGTCCACTCCGGCGGGCCTGCCTTCGGTGGCGCGATGAAAGGCGATGGCGCCCAGCAGATCGCCGCGGTTGAGTGAGGTCGTGCGAACGCGCAACAACAGCTGCCCGGGAGCCGGGGCGGGAATTGGCAGCTCGCGCAGATCCAGTCTGGCCTCCCTGCCTTCGTGCCTGATCCAGTAGCATTTCATCGCTGTTCACCGAACGCTGTTCACCGGAGTTGACGACAGCTCCGCAGGCAGCTCGAAGCTGCCGTCGGCGAGCGGTCGAAATGCATGAACGGCCCGTATCGAGCCGGTTGCCAGCGGGCCGTACACGTGAGGGAAAAGGCTTGTCTCGCCCTCCAGGTTTTCGTATCGGATCTCCGGCTGCACGAGATCCGTGTCGATGCACAGCAGCACGAGATCCGTCCTGCCCCTGAACAGCCGGTTGGCCGTCGCCAGCAGTTGCGCCGCGGTCGAGCAATGGATGTAACCTTCGGAGCTCAGGCTGTCGGCGGCGTAGCATCCGGCAGGCACTGCAGCCTCCCATACGCTGCGACGCGCAATGTGATAGATGATGGCCACGTGGCTATCGCCGCCGCCCTACTCCCGGCGCGCGTCTCTGGTCTTCCCGGCTATCCCTGACCTATGATCTTACTGGAGAGAGAGACTGAAATGGGCCCGCGCATAGCGATCCTCGGCATGCATCTCGAAAGCAACGCCTTCGCCCCGGTCACCACCGGGGAGGATTTTCGCGCGTCGTGTTATCTCGAAGGAAAGGCGATGCTCGCCGAGGCGGCAAAGACGGCTCCCTCCATGCCCGCCGAAATTCCCGGCTTCATCGAAGCCATGAACGCGACGGGTCCCTGGGAGGCTGTGCCCATCCTGGTCACCGCGACCGAACCCGGTGGACCCGCCGACCAGGCGTTCATCGAACGCACCCTCGCGCGCA
>DATFWO010000396.1:0-2847 GCA_035259205.1 Burkholderiales bacterium
CCTCCCTGTGATGCAGGTGAGGGCTGAGCTGACTCAGCTCAGTATGAAGCCCTCGTAGCCGGCCGCGGCGACCTGATCGCATTTCTCGCGATACTTCGGAGCACCGCCCGCGTAAGCCATGAACGTGCGCTTCTGTCGTCCCGGAACATTGCGGTTAACGCCGGTCATCCAGGAATCGACCTGGGTCGCGAGCAGGCGCGCCGCGGTCTCGTGGACGTGCTGCGTCCACGCCGTTTCGGCGGCTGCGGTCGGCTCGATGCGCCGATAGCCCTTTTCGAGCATGTGCTGCAGGAGTGCGGTCACCCACTCCACGTTCTGCTCGATGCAGCGCGGAAGGTTGCAGAACGTGGCGGCGTTGTGCGGGCCGACAAGGGTCAGCATGTTCGGGAAGCCCGCGACCTGCAGGCCGAGAAAAGTGTGCGGCCCATCCGCCCACTTGTCCCTGAGTCGCTGCCCCCCGCGGCCGCGGATGTCGATGCGATCGAACGCGCCGGTGATGGCATCGAAGCCCGTCGCGTATACGATCACGTCGAAAGCGTACTCGGCGGCGCTCGTTTTGATGCCGGCAGGCGTAATCTGCTCGATCGGCGTCTCGCGTACATCGACGAGTCGCACGTTGTCCTGATTGTAGACCTCGTAATAGCCGCTCTCCAGCGGCACGCGGCGGGTGCCGAAGCCATGGTTCGTCGGCGTAAGCTTCCCGGCCAGCACCGGATCCTTCACGCGCTGCCTGATCTTGCGGCGCATGAAATCCGTAATGGTGTCGTTCGCCGCCTTGTCGATCAGTATGTCGCGAAAATTGCCCATCCAGATGCCGAACCCGGGCTCCCCGTAGAGCTTCTCGTAGAAGGCCTCACGCTCCTCATGCGAGACGTCGAGCGCGTTGCGCCGGTCGGCATCGTGGATGAAGCAGCCATAGGAGTTCCGGCAGCGGGCAAAGATCTCCGGGTAGTTGGCCTTGATCCTCGCCCGCGTCGCAGCATCGATCGTGCTGTTGTGCAATGGTGCGCACCAATTCGGCGTGCGCTGGAAGACGGTTAGGTGGCCAACGGTCTTGGCGATCTCTGTGATCGCCTGCACCGCGGTCGCCCCCGTTCCGATCACGCCGACCCGCTTACCCGAAAAGCTGACCGGCTCGTGCGGCCAGGTTGCGGTGTGGTACGCCTCGCCCCTGAAATCGGCGACGCCGGGGATTGCCGGCATGGTTGGCGCAGAAAGCGGCCCAACGGCGGTGACCAGGAAGTGCGCGCAGGCTCGCCTGCCGTCCTCGAGCACGACTTCCCACCTATCGTCGTGCTCGTTGTAGCTGGCCGATACGACGCGGCTGTTGAAGACAATGTCCCGGCGCAAGTCGAACCTGTCGGCCACCAGATTGCAGTAACGCAACGTCTCGGGTTGGGGGGAAAAGTGTTCGCTCCAATCCCAGTCCCGCAACAGCTCGTCGGAGAATGAGAACCCGTAGGTCCAGCTCTCAGAGTCGAAACGCGCGCCTGGGTAGCGGTTCCAGTACCAGGTCCCGCCGACACCGTCGCCAGCCTCAAACACCTGAACCGAGAGGCCGAGCTGACGTACGCGGTAAAGCTGGTACATGCCCGACAGGCCGGCGCCAATGATGATTACGTCGGTTTCCATGGGTCCTCTCCAGCGATGCGGGTGCGCGTACCGACGATCTCCCGCAGGTCTTGCTGGCAAATGCGGAGTGCACGAAAGTAAGCACTTGCGCCCATTTGCGCAAATGCCGCGCCGCGATCAAGCGCTACCAGTTCTATGGGGCGTATCGGGCGCATTGCCGCCTCGGCCCTGCTCGCAAGATTGCGGGCGGTTTCGCCGGGACCAGCACGGGCCGATTTAGCATGCGGAAGGAAGCGTCGCCGAAATCATCCGGGCGACCGCGCCACTCTCGACTCCGCACCGGGGATAATATCTATTTGCAGTTCCCCCGGTTTTCGGGCGCGATGGTAGACTGCAGGGCGGTTTGCGTCCGACCGGGACGGGTTCGCAATCGCGTCGGCATGCCAAGGGATGCATGGGGAGCGAATAACCGGCATCCAGGCCGGGCCCCAGAGGGAAACGCAATGAGGTGCATCGGTCGGTACGCCCACGGCGCGGGTCTGTGCCTCCGCCGGCACGAGCGCGGGAGGGCTAGATGACTGCCCTGCCGCTCTCGATCGTCGGGTCCGAGACCTCGCGATTGTCCATCACGGACGTATCGAAACGGTTCGGCGGCGTTGCCGCTGTCGACGGGATCTCGGTTGAGGTCGAGAAAGGCGCCCTGGTTTCGATCATCGGTCCGAACGGCGCCGGGAAGACGACGCTCCTGAACATCATATCCGGTTTCTTCAAGCCGGATCGCGGCCGTATCGTTCTACAAGGCAAGGACATTACGGCGAGAAAGCCGAATGAGATCGCGGCGATGGGGATCGCGCGTACGTTCCAGAACATTGCGCTGTTCAGTGGGCTGACCGTGCTCGACAATCTGATGCTCGGCCGCCACGTGCGGATGCGCTCGGGCGTCTTCGGCAGCGTAGTGTATTGGGGCATCGCGCAGCGGGAGGAGATTGCCCACCGCGAGATCTGTGAGGAGCTGATCGATTTTCTCAAGCTCCAGGACGTGCGCAAGCAGCCGACCGGAGCGCTGCCCTACGGTCTGCGCAAGCGGGTTGAGCTCGGACGAGCCTTGGCGCTCGAGCCCAGCGTGCTGCTGCTCGACGAGCCGATGGGCGGCATGAACCAGGACGAGAAAGAGGACATGGCCCGCTATATCCTCGACGTGAACCAGGAGCGCGGCGTCTCCGTGGTTCTGATCGAGCACGACATGGGGGTGGTGATGGACATATCGGACCGCGT
>DATFWO010000397.1:0-4496 GCA_035259205.1 Burkholderiales bacterium
GTCCTTGTTGTCCAGCACCGCCCGCATGCGCGCCGTTCCGCTGCCCGGATCGACGCGGTTGTCCACGAACTCGAGCCGGCCCGCGTGAGGAAATGCCTCCTCGTTGGCCAGCCCGACCGCGACCGGCAGATTGTGCGCGCGGCTGCGGGCGGCCGCGCCATACCTCAGGTAGGCGCGCTCGTCGATTTCGAATGCCGCGTAGATCGGGTTGAGCGACACCACCGTCGTGAGCAGCGGCGAGTTGGGCACCTCGCCCTGGATCAGGTTGCCGACAGTGATCTCGGCCTTGCCTACGCGCCCCGAAACAGGTGCGACAACGCGCGTATACGACAGGTTGAGCCGCGCGGTGTCGAGCGCCGCCTGATTCGCGCGGAGCTGCGCCTCGAGGCTGCGCACACGCGTGGCGGCGTCGTCGTACTCGCGCCGCGACGTCGCGTTGTCGGCGAGGAGCTTCTCGGAGCGCGCGAGCTCGGTGCGCGACAGTTCCATCTGAGCGCGCGTGTTGGCCAGGTTGGCCTCGGCGCGCGCGACTTCGTTCTCGAACGGCCGCGGGTCGATCTGGAAGAGCACATCGCCCTTCTTCACCTCCGCACCCGGCTTGAAATTCACCGATTGAATGTAGCCCGTAACGCGCGCGCGCACCTCGACCTGATCGACCGCCTCGATGCGGCCCGGGAATTCGTCGGTATCGATGATGTCCTTCTCGACTGCGGCGGCAACGCTTACCGGCGGCGGGCCGCCTTTCGCGGAGCCTTTCGCGGGGCCACCCTGAGCGGCGGGCTCGCCGCAGCCGGCGAGCGTGACCAGCATGAGCAGCGCTACAGGACTCAATACATAGGCGCGGTGTCTGAAAATCATCGGTTCACCTTCCAATTGAAATGAGATTCAGGAACGACCGGCGTGCCTGAGGCGCGGCCCGAGAAAATCCACGATGGCATCCCAGACCACTTCGCTCCAGCGATGCATTTCTCGCGCAGCGCGCGGGATGCGCGTGACCTGCGTGGTAACGCCGGTCGCGATGAGCAAGGCGCCGTAGCCCTCCGCTTCGTCCTGCAACGGGTCGCCCTCGGCGCTGATGATGTGCGCGGGCGCAACACCGGCGAGCCGCGTGCAATGGCCGGGTGCGGCGTACGGATGGAGGCGGTCGGATGCCGCCGGCAGGTAGCGCTTGTAAGCCATCAGACAACCGGCGATCGTGCGCGCCGGGTCGGACATAAGCATGGAGCGGGTGGTAAGCGTGGGATCGAGCATGGGAGAGATGAGAACCTGCGCGGCGAGCCGAGGACCGCCCCGGTCCTTCGTCATCAACGCCGCTACTGCGGCAAGATTCCCGCCCGCTTCCTCGCCCGCGACGACGATGCGATGCGGGTCCGCTCCGTTCAGCGTGGCATTCGCGTGAGCCCAGCGAACCGCGGCATAGGCGTCCTCCACGGCTTCCGGAAACGGCTTTTCGCCGGCCAGCGTGTAGCCTGGTGTCGCGACGACGGCGTTCAGGCGCCGCGCCAAGGTACGGGCAGCAGTCGCCGCCCCTTCGATCCCGCCCGAAACGAAATCACCGGCGTGCAGGAAGACGATCATCGGCAGTGGAGCCCTGGACTTTGCGGCACGAAAGAGACGGACCGGATGCAGGCGCGAGTGCGCCGGGTAGGTCTCCTCGTGAACCTCCACGTCGAGGGCGGAATCGGGCGCTTCGCGACCAGCCAACATGTCGAGCACCTATGCCCGTCCGTGTTTGTTCTGGAAAAGCCAGAGGAATGCCGCGACGAACAGGCCGCCTGGGAGCAGCGCGACCGCGACATAGGGGCCGACCGTGCGCATTGCGCGCGAAATCCGCGCCATGACTGAGGCATTCATGACCGATTCCCCGCGATGTCCAAGGCCGTGCCTGGGATGGGCCGGCGGGCGGCGCAACCCGATCCGTTCCCCGCCACGCGCCTTACAGCAGCCGGATCAATGCCGAGAGCAAGCGCGCTGGTAATCAGGAAGGTCAGGATGGTTCTATTGAACATGATCGAGGCTCCGTAAACGTGTATGGTTATGACGCAGTGCATCGTATCCATTCCATTTATCCAGACAAACGTAGTACACTGGAATTTACTGTTCAAATATGTGAACAATGTGCTCCTATGGATAGACTGCAAGCGATGCAGGTGTTCGTTCGGGTGGTAGAGACCGGAGGCTTCACCCGGGCTGCGGACGTTATGAACATGCCCAAGGCCACGGTGACCACCTTGGTGCAGAACCTCGAGGCCCACTTGGGCGTGAAGCTGCTCAATCGCACGACCCGGCGCGTCAGCGTGACGCCGGATGGTGCGGCTTATTACGAGCGCTGCATGCGGATCCTCACGGACGTCGAGGAAACCGAAAGCGTGCTTTCGCGCGCCAAGTCGACGCCGCACGGGCGTCTCCGCGTGGATGTTGCGGGCGGATTCGGGCGGAGATTTCTGGTGCCGGTGCTGTCCGAGTTCTTCGAGCGCTACCCCGAGATCCAGCTCGAGGTCGGGTGCAGCGACCGTCCGGTGGACCTCATCGAGGAAGGCGTCGACTGCGTCGTGCGCGGGGGCGAGCAGCCCGATTCGACCCTGGTTGCGCGCAAGCTCGGCATGATCGACTTCGTGACGTGCGCAACCCCGGGCTACCTCGAGCGCCATGGCGTCCCGATGCATCCAGACGATCTCGCCCAGCACAGATTCATCAATTATTTCTCCGCCAAGACCGGCCGTATGCACGAGTGGGAGTTTTTCCGCAACGGCGAACGCGCCGTCGTGAGTCTCCGCGGGCTCGTCGCATTCAACGATTCCGAGGCAATGTTCGAAGCGGGGCTGGCGGGCCTGGGCATCATGCAGTGCGTCGAGGTCATGGCCTGCGACGCGCTGCGACGGGGTGCTCTGGTGCAAGTCCTGCGCGATTGGCGAACCGATCCATTGCCGCTCTACGTGATGTATCCCCAGAATCGCCATCTTTCCGCAAAAGTGCGCGCCTTCGCGGAGTGGGTAGCGGAAGTGTACGAACGGCGTCAACGCATCATGGCTGAATGCGCGGCACAGGACGACCGCGCGCACGTAACGGTGCTTCGCGAACAACCGGTCGCTTCGATTTGAAGGCACGGTGTCCTCCGCGCGAAGTGAGGCCCTTTCGCGGCGTCAGCGCAACGACGGCGAGCACGCCGTGCAGTCAATCCACTTCGGCGCCCTGCTCTAGGATCAAGCCCAGCCCGTAGAGCATGCCGGTCCAGCGCGCCTCCATGTAGCGCGCCCGATCCGACGGCAGGTTCTCGTGCGTCAACGTAAGTGCGCACCGTTGCGCCAGGGGAATGATGTCAGTGGTCACGCGGGTGACCGCCTGTGGATGGCCTTCGACGGAGAGGGTGAAGACGAGGCGTCTTGGGCGCACCAGCTCGAGATAGACCCCGGCGTGCACGACCTCACGGTCGTCCTCCCGGTCCGCAAAGCTATACGAGCCTCCCACCCGTGGGTCGATCTCCACGCGAGCCATTTGATGGGCCGCCGTAGCGAACAGCCATTTTCCCGCCGTCCCGGGATCGAGAAACGCGTCGTATACGCGCTCCGCCGGCACGCCGTAACCCTGATCGATGCTTATCGAGGGACGCTTGTCGGCCCGAGGCCCGGTCAGCCATGCCTGCACGGGATTGAAAGTCTGCCCGCCGTACTCCTGCACCAGGAGTCGTTCCACCTGACCTCCGGATCGCGCCGCTACAGGCCGCATCCTGATGTTTTCGGATTTATTAGTCAAATTAATTGTCATCATGATTCGAATAAGATAATCTTTGATCGCTCATGCGCAGCCTCAACCTCGACCAGCTTCAGGCGCTCCGGGAGGTGGTTGCCCTCGGCAGCTTCTCCGCCGCCGCGCAAAAGCTGCGGCTCACACAGCCCGCAGTGAGCCTCCAGATCCGCGAGCTCGAGAAACGTCTCGGCGTGCAGCTCGTCGAGCGCATGGGCAAGCGCGCCTATGCCACCCCCGCGGGCGACGAGCTCATCAAGCATGCACGAAGGCTGGCTCAGGACGTGGATGAAACCCTCGCAGCCATGCGGCGCCAGCGCGACGAAGGTTGGCTGGGAAAGGCGCGTCTGGGAACGTCCGTGGCGGTATGCACCTATCTCCTGCCGCCCGTGCTCGCCCGGCTGCGACGCGCGCATCGCGAGCTAGAGGTCGTCATCAGCGTCGGCACCACGGAGAACGTCGTATCGCGCATCCTCGACAACGATCTCGATATCGGAATCGTCACGATGCCGGTCAAGGAACATCCCGCGATCGAAATCGAACCGCTGCGGGAGGATCCGATGATGGCCTTCTTTCCCGGTGCGGAGCGCAACCTGCCGCAGCACGTCACCCCGCAGTACCTGGCCGGACGCGATCTGATCCTCAGCCAACGGTCGAGCCAGACCTACCGGATCATCGCGCATTGGTTCGAGACGGCGGGCCTCGAGCTGAGGCCGATCATGGAGCTCGGCAACACCGAGGCGATCAAGACC
>DATFWO010000398.1:0-14888 GCA_035259205.1 Burkholderiales bacterium
TGGGTGGTCAACGGCATGAAGCATTTCATCTCCAATGGGAACCGCGCGAGCCACTACCTGCTTTTCGCGCAAACGGAGAAGGGCAAGCCGATGGCCGAGGGTGCGACCTGCTTTCTGCTGGAGCGCAGCCGGCCGGGATTCACGATCGGGCGCGTGCACGACAAGATGGGCGAGCGCCTCGCCAACAACTCCGAGCTCGTCTTTCAGGACTGCTTCATTCCGGATGAAAATGTCGTGGGACAGCCCGGCAAGGGCTTCGACGTGCTCGCCGAATTCTTCCCGCAAAGCAACGCCTACGCGGGCGCGACGGTCCTTGGCGTCGCAGGCGCGCTGCAGAAGAAAGCGGTCGAGTGGGCCCGGATTCGCGTGCAGGGAGGCAAGCCTCTGATCGAGCACGATGGAATCCGCGCCCAGCTCGCCGAGATGCGCATGCTGCTCGATGCCTCACGCTCCTACATCCACCGCGCCTGCTGGCTGGCGGACCACCAGGAACAGGGTTGGGACCGGACGCTCGGCGCGCTGCCCAAAGCGATGGCGGCGCAAGCGGCGTGGAAAATCGCCACCTGGACCATGGAGATACACGGCGGGCACGGCTATATGAAGGAGTTCGGGGTCGAGAAGCTGGTGCGCGATGCGGCGGCTTTCCTGCACTCCGACGGCGTCAATCGGACGCTTTTTCTCAAAGCCGCCAGCTTCATGTTTCAGGACTGACCGAAGGACGCCTCTGCGGAATGATATAGGTGACGAATAAAGTTGACGATTAAGGATGCGTTGCAACGCGATCCGTCACCGGCATCTCGTCATCCGTATTTCGTCACCTTCATCTCGTCACTCGTCACGCCTTACCAGGATTGAGCGGCAACTCGACGCGCGCCCGCAAGCCACCGCCATCCCGTGGCAGCAACTTCACCTCGCCCCCGTGCAGCCGCGCGATGCGATCGACGATCGCGAGCCCCAACCCAGTGCCGGGTCCGGAACGCGCGCTATCGAGCCGCGTGAACGGCTGCAGCATGTGCTCGACCTGGTGAGCCGGGATGCCCGGACCGCGGTCGAGCACCTCGACGACGGCACGAGCGTCCTGCAGTGCGGTCGACACCTCCACTCTTGGCCCGCCGTGGCGGAGCGCGTTATCCACCAGGTTTGCGATCATGCGCTGCATCGCGATCGGCCGGAGCGCCAGCGGAGGCAGCGGCTGGAGCCGCGCTTCGACGTCCTTCCCGGCGCGCGCTTGCCGCTCGCACACGCTGCGCACGATCGAGTTGAGATCGCCGTCTGCGATAGCCGCCTCTCCGTCGCTGACCCTTGCAAAGTCGAGAAACTGGCCGATCGCCGCGTCGATATCCTCGATGTCTTTCTCCATTCCGGCTTTCAGCGCAGGATCGCCTTTGTCCTCGAGCATCTCGAGGCCAAGCCGGATGCGCGAGAGCGGCGTGCGCAGATCGTGGGAGACGCCTGCGAGCAGCAACGCCCGCTCGTCGTCCAGTCGCTTCAGATCGGCCGCCATCTGGTTGAACGCCCGGGCAAGCGTGCTGATCTCGGACGGCCCGGCTTCGGGGACGGCCGGGGGCACCTTGCCACTACCCATTGCCTCCGCTGCCCGCGTCAGCTGGCTCAGCGGCCGGTTGATGCGGAACACGATGAGCCATGCGCCGACCAGCGCGAATGCGAGAATCAGTACTCCCCACCCGATCCAGCGCAGTGACTGCTGCCGCTCGATGCGGGCGCGGGGGATGCGCACCCAGAACACGTCTTCGTCTATCCGGAAGCTCACCCATACGCCGGGCACCCCGTCCCGGGCGACCGCGAACCGGGTCTCGGGACCGAGCTCCTGCATCAACTCCTGTTCTATCAGTTTGAGAAAAGGCCGGTTCGGCAGCCGTCCGACCTTCTCCTCCGGGTCGGCAAGATAGACCTGGACCTGCTCGTCTTGCGACAGGTCGCGCAGCAGCTCCAGCCGCCGTGAAGGCTGCGCGCTGATGAGCGCTGCACGGGTCAGGTTCACGATGCTCACGATCTGCCGTGCCATCTGGCGCGCCCGCGGCTCGCGCTCGGACACCTGGAAAATCTGCAGCCAGGCGAAATGCGCCAGTGCGAGCAGGGCAGCGATGAGCAGCACGCTGCGCCACAGCAGCGAGCGCGGCCACAGTCTCATCAGTCACGCCTTTTCCTCGGCAGTGCCCTTGCCGTCGGGCACGAAAACGTAACCGAAGCCCCATACGGTCTGGATGAAAACGGGCTTGGACGGGTCGTCTTCCACGAGACGGCGCAGCCGTGACACCTGCACGTCGATCGAACGGTCGAAAGCGCCGAATTCGCGCCCGCGAGCGAGCTCCATCAGCTTGTCGCGCGACAGAGGGACGCGCGGATGCTGTACCAGTACCTTGAGCAGCGCGAATTCGCCCGTTGTCAGAGGCACATCCTGGCCGTTCCTGGTCAGGCTGCGCGCGGCCAGGTTGAACCGGAACGCGCCGAATTCGACCACCTGGAGATCCTGCGCGGGCGCGCCCGGCGGGGCGAGGGGCGGACGCCGCCGCATGACCGCCTGGATACGGGCCACGAGCTCCCGCGGATTGAACGGTTTCGGAAGATAATCGTCGGCTCCGACCTCGAGCCCGACGATGCGGTCCACCTCGTCGCCCTTGGCGGTCAGCATGATGATCGGCATGGTTTCGCCGCCACCGCGCAGGCGCCGGCAGATGGACAGGCCGTCTTCGCCGGGCAGCATGAGGTCGAGGATCATGAGATCGTAGCGTTCCCGCGCGAGCTGCCGGTTCATCTCGGCGGCATCCGAGACGGTGCGCACCGCGTACCCCTGCTCCGACAGGTAGCGGTTCAGCAGGTCGCGCAGGCGGCCATCGTCGTCCACGACCAGTATCCTGGTTTTCGTCTCAGCCATCGGCGGCTATCCTATCTGCTTGATTCGCTGTTGCTACGGGTTTTTGTAAGAGTTTATTGCCTCTGCCCCCCGCGAAACAAATTGTTACAAAAAACCCTGCCCGTTTCGCCCTCACACGAGTCCCAATCAGTACGATCTACTTCGCCAAACGCATGCAGGAAGCCTGGATGCGCGCGGTCGGGGTCGACGGGTGACGGCGAGAAACACGAAAGGTGTTCTCCCGGTCGTTGAGGGTTCGGGGTCCACTATAATGGATGGCGCTGCGAGCGCGGAACGCAAGGTTGCGAAGGTGGTAGAGGGATGAAAAGACTGCTCTTGATGGTTGCCGCCGCTGCGCTGATCGCGCCTCTGGGCGCAGGTGCGGGTGGCTGGGACCCGGGCTGGTCTCCGCTGCTGCAGGTCCAGGGCCAGGGCCAGCCGATGAAGAAAGGCGGCGGCCAGTATCAGCGCGGCGGCCCCGACTTCCGGCGCGAGCAGCAGCCTGGTCGCCCTCCGCGCGACGAGCGCCACCAGGGCCGCATGACCGACGAAGAACGGCGCGAGCTGCACCGGGATCTCGATCGCGCCAACCGCGAGATCTACCGCCCGGCGAAGTCACGGTAGGACGGGAGCGAACTTTGCCCCGACGCGCTCCTAGCGGCTCGATTCTGGTCCTGGCGTTTGTCGGAGCGGTTGGTAGCTCGATCCTGTCGCCCGCACACGCGGCGACCTTGCTCGGTTTCGACGACGCACGGCATCTGCTCAATCGAACGAGCTTCGCGGCGAATCCGGAGGAGATCAACGCTTTTGCCCGGCTGACCCGCGAGCAAGCAGTCGACCGCCTGCTGGCGGGTGGCCGCAACCCGCCTGTCACGCCTCCGCCGTCGTGGACGGGCGAGCCGTTCCAGTCGCCCCGGCGCTTCCAGGCGATGAGCGCGGAGGAGCGCAAGCTCGCGCGGGCCGAGCTGTTCCAGCGGGCCTTCGAGTTGCAATCCTGGTGGTTGAGCGAAATGCTGAGCACGCCGTCGCCGCTCACCGAGAAGATGACCCTGTTCTGGCACAACCATTTCGTGTCGAGCCAGCAGAAGGTGCGCTCGCCGCAGCTCATGTACCAGCAGAACGTGCTGTTGCGGCGCCACGCGCTGGGCAATTTCAGACAGATGCTGCATGCCGTGGCGCGGGATCCTGCGATGGTGATTTATCTCGACAGTGCGTCCAACCGCAAAGGCAGCCCGAACGAAAACTTCGCGCGCGAGCTGATGGAGCTCTTTACCCTGGGCGAGGGCAACTACGGCGAATCCGACGTCAAGGAGGCCGCGCGCGCCTTTACCGGGTGGAGCATTAATCCCGCAACCGGGGAGTTTCTGTTCCGCTCCGCCGTGCACGACGACGGAATGAAGACCGTGCTCGGCCGCACCGGGGATTTCCAGGGCGACGGCGTCCTCGATATCCTGCTCGAGCAGCCGCAAACCGCCGAGTTTATCGTGGGCAAGCTGTGGCGGGAGTTCGTTGCGCGCGATCCGGACCCGGCGGAAGTGAAGCGCATCGCGCGAGTTTTCCGTGATTCGGGGTACGAGATCGGAACTGCGCTGCGCGCGATTCTCGACTCGGATGCGTTCTATTCGTCGCAGAACCGCGCGGGGCTGATCAAATCTCCTATCGAGCTTGTCGTCGGCACGTTGCGCCAGTTCAAGTTCAAGACGGGCGAAGTCATGCCGTTCGTCCTGGCTGCGAATCAGCTTGGCCAGGCACTGTTCGCGCCTCCCAACGTAAAAGGCTGGCCGGGCGGCGAAACATGGATCAATTCGACCACGCTGCTTGCCCGCAAGGCCTTCCTGGAGCGGCTGTTCCGCGTGGAAGAATTGCGCCCGATGCTCGCGAGCGCCATGGACGGCGGCATGGATCAACCGAAGGGTGTGGCGCGGCTTGCCGGCGGGCGGGAACGCTTCGTGCGCGCCATGATGGAGGTGCGGTTCGACGGCAACGCCTGGCTGGCGCAATTCAAGGGCAGCGATGCCGCGGCGGTGCAGCGCGTGGTCCTTGCCGCCGCGCCGGCAGGGGACGCCGTGACGAGGATCCAGGGCATGGAGTTGATACGGCAGCTTACGCAGGACCCGGTGTACCAGCTAAAGTAAGGATGAGGGATGAGGATGAGGGATGAGGGATGAGGGAAAGCCGGGTCATCCTTCCTCCTTCCCCCTTTGCGAACGCGGAGGACGGTATGAACAGGCGTGACTTCCTGAACACCGCGGCAGCTGCGATTGCTGTGGCCGTGCCTGGCTCCGTGTTGGCGCAGCGGGCGGGTGCCAGTTACGACCGCTTGCTGGTGCTGGTGGAGCTGAAGGGCGGCAACGACGGGCTCAATACGGTCGTTCCGTACGCGGAAAGCGAGTATTACGCGCTGCGTCCCCGCTTGGCTGTTCCGCGCGACCAGGTCCTGCAGCTCGATGCGCATACCGGTTTGCATCCATCGCTGGAACCGTTGATGGCGCTCTGGAAGAGCGAAGAGCTCGCCATCGTACAGGGTGTGGGTTACCCCGGTGCGAACCTGTCGCATTTCCGCTCGATCGAGATCTGGGACACCGCCTCGAAAAGCAGCGAGTACCTGTCCGAGGGGTGGCTGGCGCGGGCGTTCGCCACCGCACCCACCCCGAGATCGTTTGCCGCAGATGGCGTGATCGTCGGCGGCGTCGAAATGGGGCCGTTCGCCGGTGGTACGCGCGCCATCGCGGTAACCGATACCGCGCAGTTCCTGCGCCAGGCGCGGCTTGCCGCACCGCCGGGACAGGCGCGGAATTCCGCGCTCGTGCACATACTTAGAGTCGAGCAGGACATCGTGCACGCGGCCGCCAACCTGAACGCCGAGCAGGCTTTTGTAACGGATTTCCCGCGCTCGCCCTTCGGTAACGCCATTCGCACCGCCGCGCAGATCGTCGCCAACAAGGCTGGGGTCGCCGCAGTCAAGGTCTCGCTGAACGGCTTCGATACGCACAGCAATCAGCCCGCCACGCACGCGCGCCTGCTGAAGGACCTCGCCGATGGCCTGGTCGCGTTAAAGGCGGCGCTGGTCGAGCTCGGCCGGTGGAACTCCACGCTTGTGATGACCTATGCCGAATTCGGCCGCCGGCCGCGCGAAAACCTGTCCAACGGCACCGATCACGGAACGGCCACCACCCACATGCTCCTGGGCGGGCGCGTGAAAGGCGGGCTCTATGGCCATGCGCCGGCGCTTGGCAGTCTCGACGGAAACGGCAACCTCCCTTACGGAGTGGATTTCCGGGAGCTCTACGCCACGGTGCTCGAAGGATGGTGGGCGCTGGAGTCCAGTCGCACGCTCAATGGCCGCTTCCAGCCATTGGCCCTGCTGAAAACCTGAATTTCATATCGAATTTCGCCCTTGGCGGCCTATCGCGCCCATTGGCGACGGGCAGCCGCATCCTTTTCCGGGACCGCAACATGGACTCCGGAGCCCGTTTTTGCTCGCAATAGCCCGCCCCCAAGGCTAAAATTGGCGCCCACTATCGTCGCGGTGGGTACCCAGGGCCGCAAGGGGCCGCAAAAAGTGGCGATAGGGTTATGAATAATAATGTAAAATCAGGGAACACCCTATGCTTGCGACGCGCATACGCCAGAAGGACGGGATCTTTTACTTTGTGAGCTATCCGGCTTCGGAAGTGCTCAACAAAGTCCGCTTCATCAGCCGCTTTTACGGGGAAGGCGAGCAGATCGCGCCGCAAACCATCCCGCAGCACGACGAAATCGCGCAATTCATATCGCGCATCGAGCGCACCGACGAGGCATTCCAGCGTCAACTCTCGCGGGCGAAGGTGCGGGCCCTCAAGAATTTCTACGAAATGGCGCAGGGGCAGCCGCCCATTCCGGGGACGGTGCTGCTGTTCACGGCCGAGCGCCTGCAGTACCGGGCGGGCGCGAACGACGATACCGGCAGCCTGCAGGACCCCAACTCGAAATTCCTCATCATCGACGGCCAGCATCGACTCGCCGCGCTGCACTTCTATCTGAAGGAGCGCCCGGGCGAGGGGAAGAATATCCAGGTCCCCTGCATCATTTTCGACGGCCGCAGCGAGGACTTCGCCGCGGAAATGTTCGTCATCATCAATTCCACGCCCACGCGCATCAACAAGAGCCATCTGGTCGACCTCTACGAGCGGGTATCGTGGGCGGATCCGGACCGCCGCTTCGCGGCGCGCATGGTCGAGGACCTCTACAGCGAAGGCGACAGCCCGCTGCGCTACCGCATCAACCGCCTTGGCGGGCGCAGCCAGCAGGACAAGTGGATACTGCAGGCCGAGATCTTCAACGAGCTGCATCGCTGGGTAAGCGGCGAGTGGAAAAAGATCCGGCAGGCGACCAATACCTATCGCGAAGAGGAGCGCTACTACGGGATCGTGCGCGACTTCTTCAAGGCCGCCCAGCGCGTGTGGGGCGATGCCTGGGGACACGACGGCTACATGGTCACCAAACCGGTCACCCTGAAGGCGATGGTGCGGGTGTGCGCCGATCTCTCGCGTGCCAACGCCGACCCCGCCGAAGGGCGCGTCAGCCGGTGGGAGCAGCGGCTCGCGCCGTGGAAGGACCACGTGCGCGACTTCAGAGCGGAAGGCTTCTACGAGCGCTTCCCCGCCAAAGGCCAGATCGAGCGCGTGGCCCGCATCCACCGCGACCTCGCGAAGATCGCCAACATCGAAGTCCGCTCGCGAGGTCGCGAGCAGTGACTGCTCTTTCGTGATGATACGGCGTGACTGGTGCGACGTGACTGGTCGCGCGTGACTGAAGAAGCGAATTACTTCCCTTTTTCGACGCTCATATATTACGTCTCGGATAGAGTGCGGGCCGTCTCTTTTCAGGCGAACCCGTAGATTGCAACCCCCTGCAATGTAATGATCCGCTCATGCTCGAGAGAAGGCGGGCATAGAGCGCTTCCACCGGTGCTATCGTCCGCACCGCATCAGTCACGAGTCACTTGGCAGCCGTGACCATGATCTCGACGCGCGTCTCCGGCGTGGCGAGGCGCGACTCGACGCAGGCGCGCACCGGCTTGTTGTCGGGATCCACCCACGCTTTCCACGCCGCATCCATCTGGTCCTTCTCGCGGATGTCGGTGAGCCACACGTTGGCCGCGAGCAGCTTGGCCTTGCTCGTTCCCGCCGCCGCCAGGAGACTGTCGATCTTTTTCAGCACTTCTTCCGTCTGCTCCTTGCACGACGCATTCTTGTTGTCGGCGGTCTGTCCGGCGAGGTAGACGAGTCCGCCGTATTCGACGGCGCGGGACAGCACGGGACCGGGTTGATGGCGCTTGATGCTCATGGCGGATCTCCTGTATTCACGATGCGAAATGGCGGTGCGGACGCACCGCAGCGGAAAGCTAGCAAGTCCGGCGCGCCTCAGTCAATCGCGCCGGAGCCGCCGCGCCTGAAGCGACCATTCGTCGCGGCCGGCCCGCTCCGTATGACAGAATATCGCAGGGATGCCGAGCAGTGAATTGTGAACAGTCAACGGTGAGACGCCATGAGCACAGCGCTGCCGCTTGAAGGAATACGCGTCGTCGAGTTCGTGCACGTCGTCATGGGGCCCACCTGCGGACTGGTGCTGGCCGATCTCGGCGCCGAGGTGATCAAGGTCGAGCCGCTCGACGGCGATCACACGCGCAAGCTCACCGCCTCGGGTGCCGGGTTCTTCCCGACTTTCAACCGCAACAAGAAGAGCATAGCCGTCGATCTCAAGTCCACCGCCGGCCGCGACATCGTGCTCAGGCTCGTCAGGAGCGCGGACGTGCTGACCGAGAACTTCCGGCCGGGTGCAATGGAAAAGCTCGGCTTCGGCCATGACGCGCTGAAGAAGGAGAAGCCGGAGCTCATCTATTGCTCGCTCAAAGGCTTTCTCGCCGGGCCCTACGAGCATCGCGCCGGGCTCGACGAGACCGCGCAGATGATGGGCGGGCTCGCCTACATGACGGGTCCGCGGGGCCGGCCGCTGCGCGCGGGAGCATCGGTCAACGACATCATGGGCGGCATGTTCGCGGCGATCGCCATTCTCGCCGCGGTAGTGGAGCGAAGAGCGACCGGCCGCGGCCAGTACGTAAAGAGCGCGCTCTTCGAGAACTGCGCGTTCCTGGTCGGGCAGCACATGACGGAGGGCTTCATGACCGGCAAGCCGGTGGTGCCGATGCCCGACCGCATCCGCGCGTGGGCGATCTACGACACGTTCAAGACGAGCGACGGAGAGATGGTGTTCGTCGGGGTGGTGACCGACACGCAATGGAAGATCTTCTGCGAAGCGTTCGGGCTCCGCGAGCTGCTCGCCGATCCCGCGCTGAAGACGAATCCGCAGCGCGTGGAAGAGCGCCCGCGCATCCTCCCGATCGTGACCGCGCTGTTCGCCGGGATGACCAAGCTCGAGCTGCTCGCAAAATGCGAGGCGCTGGGCTTGCCGTTCGCGCCGATCACGAAGCCCGAGGACCTGTTCGAAGATCCGCACCTCAAGTCGTCCGGAGGGCTCGCCGATATCACATTGATGAACGGCACGCGGACGCAGGTGCCGATCCTGCCCATCGAGATGGATGGCCGCCGCTTCCGTACCCGGCTCGATCTGCCCAGAGTCGGCGAGCACACGCGCGAGCTGCTGGCCGGTCTCGGCTACGGTCGCGAGGCTATTGCCGGCCTCATAGCCGACAAAGTGGTTGCGACGCCCTGACCTTCGCCGCCGCGCATATCGGCGACCATGATCAACCCGGAATTTCGTGCCGGTCCGCCCAGGCAGCGATGAGGAATTATCGCGCGCGGCGCGAAAATTCCTAAAGCGTGCCCGTCATTACCAGATGGCCCGTGAAATAGACTCCCGCCGCCACCATCAGATAGAAGATGAGATTGGGCACGATCCTGGAGCGAAGGGGAGTCTTGCTCTCCTTCAGCGGCATGAGGCAGCCGGCCACGATAAGAACGACCAACGCCAGCAGGAGCACGGGATAGTCGAACAGGAGTGAGAGCCATCCGTCTTCTCGGAAGGTATGGTAGGCGAGGCCCGTCAGCCCTGTAACGACGAGCAGGAACACGGCCACGATCCCCACAACGCTGAGATTTTTCACGTCGACAACCTCCCGTATGACGCGTGAAAGGGCATGCGGCCGCTATTGTATCGCGGGTGCCCTATGCCCAAACACTTGAGCTGTCGGCTCTAGAGCGCGGCGCATACCGCCTCGGTGACGATCCCGGTAGTGGCTTCCCCACCCAGGTCGGGGGGTGTGGATGCGCCTGCCCGTCACGGTCTCCACCGCGCGCATGAGTCGCAGCGCGGCTTCCTTCTCGCCCAGGTGCTCCTCCGGTATGTAATGCCCATGCCGCAGGTAGTACGCGCTGCTCCAGGGCAAGTGCTCGACCTTCAGCCGGAACCCGCCGTCGCGGCCTGCAACTACTCCCAGTACCTTCAGCCCCGCGGCGATGACTTCCACGCCGATGCCGTCGCCGGGGATGGCTGCGATGGTGTATTCCCTCATAGTCAGGTGAACAGTGAACTGTGAACGGTGAGCAAACCAACTCCTCCGCACACCACTCACTTCCTCACGAATAGCGACTTGTTGGTGTTTGGAAGCGGATTATACGCTTGCATCACGGCCGACCCGGAGCGTTGAGCTAGTGTGCTGTCCCGTAAAAACCTGTGAAATTTCCACGATAATCGGCGACGCGCCGGACCGTGGAGCAGGGGCCCCGTTCACGGGGATGCGACCGGGGAGGCGCGTATGAGGACCGCGCACCCGGCGCTCCAATGTCCCGCTCCGGGGTCGCATCCAAGCATACAACGCTCGGAACCTGCTCCGCCCTGCGCGGGACACTTTGTCGCAAATCCTCGCCAGGTGTCCAACCTGGCTGCGGTTTGCTTCGCGTCCGACACCGATTTCGAGAAAATTTCGGTAGTCTAGTCGTGAAATCTGGGGACCATGCCCAAATTTGGCATCATCTACTTATGTGCGGTATTTACGGGACAGCACACTAGAATCTGACCGCTCATGAAAATCCTGGCTCTCGACGCTTCTACCGAGTACTGCTCGGTCGCGCTGTGGCGCGAAGGCAACGTCGATGCGAGCGAGGTGCGCGCCGGGCAGCGGCACTCGGAGCTGCTTCTCGGCATGGTGGACGGCCTGCTCGGCCGGCACGGCCTGCGTGCGCGCGATCTCGACGGCATCGCATTCGGCGCCGGGCCCGGATCATTTACCGGGCTGCGTATCGCCTGTGGCGTCACCCAGGGGATCGCATTCGGCGCGGGGTTGCGCGTGGTCGGCATCAGTACGCTCCTGGCGCTCGCCGAAGCCGGGCGGACGGACCGCGCCGTATGCTGCCTCGACGCGCGCATGGGAGAGGTGTATCACGCGGCTTTCGCGAGAGATGGCGACAGTTGGAGCACCGTCCACCCCCCGGGACTGTACGCTCCGGACTCGGTGCCGGTGCTGCCGGAGGGCGCCTGGACCGGCTGCGGCAGCGGCTTCGGCGCTTACCGGGACGTATTGGCGCGACGCTATGCCGGCCGGTTGTCGGATATCATGCCGGACGTGTACCCGCACGCTGCGGATATCGCGCGTCTCGCGGTTCCCGAGTTCGAGGCGGGCAGGGCGGTCCTTGCCGAAGCGGCCGCCCCCGTGTATATCCGCGACAGGGTCGCACTGAGGAGCGACGAGCGTTGAGCGCTCAATTGGATTCGCTGGTCTCCAGGTATCGGCGCATGACGGCGCATGATATCGACGTCGTGATCGCGATCGAACAATCCATCTATCCCCATCCCTGGACGCGCGGCAACTTCACCGATTCGCTGGCAGCGGGGTATCACTGCTGGATCGTGGAACGCGGCGCGGAGATCGCCGGCTACAGCGTCGTTGCGGTTGCGGCGCAGGAAGCGCACCTGCTCAACCTGAGCGTGGCCGCGCCGTGGCAGCGGCAGGGACTGGGGCGCGAGCTGCTCGCATTCGTGGTCAAGCTCGCGCGCGACTATGCCGCGCTCAAGCTATTCCTCGAGGTGCGGCCGTCGAATATCGCCGCGCGCGCCCTCTACGCCACCGCCGGCTTCTCCGAGCTCGCGGTGCGGCGCGGGTACTACCCCGCGGAAGAGACGCGCGAGGACGCCATCGTTCTCGAGCTGCCTCTCCTTTCTGGTGAGGCGTGACTGGTACGCCGTGACTGGCAGAACGTGACTGATAGGACGTGACTGATGAAGCGTGAACCGTCGTTGGGTCTGCGGTGAAGCGTGCTGGCGTGAAGAGCCGACGTGACCTGTTGCTGGAAGAGATCGGACTGGCGCCGGTGTGGCGCTTGCGCGACGTGGCGCAGAAGACAGCGGGTGCTCTTGATGTAGTAACGGATTTGCCCGAGCCTTCAGCCACAAACAATGAGTCACGCATCACCAGTCACGCCGCACCAGTCACGCCGCATCAGTCACGCATCATCAGTCACGCATCATCTGTCACGAGTCACGCATCACGCCCTTCCACGGGCGACGAGCGCCGCGAAACGATCATGTGCATGGATTGGGAGGCGCTCAAGCAGCGCGTGGCCGCCTGCACGGATTGTCCGCTGCATCAGAAGCGCAACAAGACCGTGTTCGGTGTCGGCGACGAGAACGCCGACTGGATGTTCATCGGTGAAGGCCCGGGCGCCGAGGAGGATGCGAAGGGCGAGCCGTTCGTCGGCCAGGCCGGCCGGTTGCTGGACAATATGCTCGCGGCGATCGGTATCCGGCGCGGCAACGGCGTCTATATCGCGAATTGCGTCAAATGCAGGCCCCCGGGCAACCGCAATCCGGAGCCCGGCGAAGCGTTGCGTTGCGAGCCGTACCTGCACCGCCAGATCGAGCTGATCCGGCCGAAGCTCATCGTCGCGCTAGGCAAGGTCGCTGCGGCCAACCTGCTTGCGACCGACGCCAGCGTCGCCAGCATGCGCGGCAAGCTGCACCGTTACCGCGGCACGCCGCTCGTCGTAACCTATCATCCGGCGTATCTGCTGCGTAACCTGCCCGACAAAGCCAAGGCCTGGGAGGATTTATGCTTTGCGGTCAGGGCGATGCGGGACTTGCAAAGCGGGGCGCTCGCCCCGACATAGGAGCTCAGCGTGACCGACAGTGCACCCCCAGTCACTTTTCCAAGCGGAGAACAACCATGATCAAGCGATTTGTGGCATTGCTGGCAATTGGAGCAGCGCTTCTCTCGGGCGGTTGCGGTTACAACACCATGCAGGCCGGCGACCAGCAGATCAAGGGAGCCTGGGCCGAGGTGGTGAATCAGTACCAGCGGCGCAGTGATCTCATTCCCAATCTCGTCGAGACGGTAAAGGGTTTTGCCAGCCAGGAGCAGGCGGTGCTGCTCGGGGTCACCAACGCGCGCTCCAAGGTCGGCTCGATCCAGGCGACGCCGGAGCTCGTGAACGACCCGCAGGCGTTCGCCAAATTCCAGCAGGCGCAGGGAGAGCTCACGTCCGCGCTGTCGCGCCTGATGGTGGTCGTCGAAAATTATCCGCAGCTCAAATCCGACGCCAATTTCCGCGATCTTCAGGCGCAGCTGGAGGGGACCGAAAACCGCATTGCCGTAGCGCGCAATCGCTATATCAAGGCGGTGCAGGAATACAACACCACCGTCGTGCAGTTTCCCACCAACTTGACCGCGATGATCTTCGGGTTCAAGGAGAAGCCCCAGTTCACGGTCGAGAACGAGAAGGAAATCAGCAAGTCGCCTAAAATCGATTTCGGCAAGCCCTCGGCACCGGCCCCGGCGCCAGCCTCACCCGGCAGTCCGGCTCCCGGAAAGTAGGAGCCCATGATGCGATCGTCGCTGCTGCGAGCGTTGCTCGCAGCAGCGTTCCTGCTTCTGCCGCCATGGGCGGCGGCGGAAGTAGCGGTGCCGCCGCTCAAGACCCGCGTCACCGATCTCACGAACACGCTCACCCCCGATCAGCGCGCGGCCCTCGAGGCGAAGCTCGCGACATTCGAGACAAAGAAGGGGAGCCAGGTCGCGGTGCTCATCGTGCCGACTACGCAGCCCGAGCCCATCGAGATGTACTCGCTGCGGGTGGCGGAACAGTGGAAGCTCGGGCGCAAGCGCGTGGACGACGGCGCGCTTCTCATCATCGCGAAGGACGATCGCAAGATGCGCATCGAGGTCGGGCGCGGGCTCGAGGGGGCGATCCCCGATGCCATCGCCAAGCGCATCGTTGCGGAGGTGATCGCGCCGCGTTTCAGGGAGGGTGATTTCAACGGGGGGATCACCGCCGGCGTGGACCGCATATTGCGCACGATCGAAGGCGAGCCGCTGCCGCCGCCTCCGGCGCGTACTCAGCCAGGCGGCGGTAACGTGGACTGGCTCCACCTGCTGTTGCTGGGCGCCATCGTCGCTTATGCCGCCGGTAACATGCTCAACGCGATATTCGGCCGCGTCGCCGGCTCCGGCATGGTTGGTGCCGGCGCCGGCGCGCTGGGATACGTCTTGAGCGGGCTCGGTGCGGCGGTCGGCATCGGTCTCGTCGCGTTCCTCATCAGCCTGCTCGCGGGCGCATTTCGGGGAAGCGGCCTGTCCGGAAGGGGCGGCGGGCCGTGGGTCGGTGGGTGGGGCTCCGGCGGCAGCTGGGGATCGGGCGGGGGCTGGAGCTCGGGCGGCGGGGGCTGGAGCGGCGGTGGCGGTGACTTCGGCGGCGGCGGCGCATCCGGGAGCTGGTAGATGAGCGTGAAACGCATCCTCAGGCACTTCCTCGCTCCGCACTGGATCGTGCGCAGCGCATTTCCCCGTGGGGCGCTGACGCGCATCGAAGCCGCAATCCGGACATCGGAAGCGACGCACGACGGAGAACTGCGTTTCGCGATCGAGGCGGGACTCGAGCTGCTGCCGCTGTTGAGGGGAGTCAGCCCGCGCGAGCGCGCCGTCGAAATATTTTCGCGACTGCGGGTATGGGACACCGAGCACAATAGCGGCGTGCTGATCTACGTCCAGTTCGTGGATCATCGCATCGGGATCGTCGCCGAC
>DATFWO010000399.1:0-16792 GCA_035259205.1 Burkholderiales bacterium
CCCTGCCGATAGACCACGGCTGCCACTCTCCGCTGACGATGTTCTGGCCGCCGGCGCCGGACTGGCCGGGCAAGATCGTCCCGATTGCCGTCAACGTGCTGCAACACCCGATTCCCACGCCGTTGCGCTGCTACAAGCTCGGCCAGGCGGTGCGCCGCGCGGTGTTGTCGTACCCCGAGGACTTGAAGATCGTCATCGTCGGCACCGGCGGCCTTTCCCACCAGTTGAATGGCGAGCGGGCGGGCTACAACAATACCGAATGGGACCTCAAGTTTCTGGACCTGATAGAGCGCGACCCGGCCACGCTCACCGCCATGACGCACGCGGATTACATCCGGCTCGGCGGAACGGAAGGCGCCGAGGAAATCATGTGGCTGGCGATGCGCGGGGCGCTGTCCGACGGCGCGAGGAAAATCCATCAGAATTACTACTTGCCGATGACCGCCGCCATGGCGGTCGCGTTGTTCGAGGAACCATCTGCGGGCAATGCATAGCTACGCGTGCGGCCGCATCACGCTTTTCGATCGCGTCATTTGAATCGCGCGTCGTACCGCCGCCGATCAAGATGATTCCCTCATCCCTCATCCCTCATCCATCATCCCTGATACTCCTGTGCGGAGCGCTGGCAGTGGCACTGCCAGTGCGTGCGCAGGAATATCCGACGCGGCCCGTGCGCGTCGTAGTCGCCTTCGCCGCCGGCGGATTCGCGGACGCCGTGGCGCGCCTCGTCGGAGCGCGGCTCTCCGAGCGCGTTGGGCAGCCGGTCGTCATCGACAACCGCGGCGGCGCCGGGGGCAACATCGCCTCCAAGATGGTGGCAGCCGCCGCGCCCGACGGCTATACATTGCTCGCGCACACCGCCGCGATGTCCATCAACGTGAGCCTGCATCGCAATCCCGGCTTCGACCTCCTCAAGGATTTTGCGCCCATCGCGCTGGTCGGCTCGACGCCGGGTCTGTTCTCCGTCCACTCAACGCATGCCGCGAGCACCTTGCAAGACCTCATTCGCTCGGCCAAAGGAGGACGGAATCTCACTTACGCGACTGCGGGCGTAGGCACTTCGCCCCATCTGGCCGGGGACTATCTGCTGCGCGTTCTTGCCGGGCTCAACACCACGCACATCCCGTTTCAGGGCGGTGGCCCCGCGCTCGCCGCCGCCATCGCCAACCAGGTCGAGGTGACCAGCCTCTCCATGCCGCCGGTCGTCCCGCATATAAAGGGCGGGCGGTTGAAGGCGCTCGCAATCTCCAGCCTGACGCGCGTCCCCGCGCTCCCCGACATCCCGACGGTCGCGGAGTCGGGATTTCCCGGCTTCGAGGACCGCTCGTGGGTAGGTTTTCTCGCGCCAGCTGCGACGCCGCCGCAGGTCGTCGGCAGGCTGAACGATGAGATCAACCGGATACTGGCCCTGCCGGACGTGCTCGCGCGCCTTGATGGCATGGGGCTGGAAACACAACGGCGCGCGGCCGACGCGTTCGGGCGCTATCTCAAAGTGGAGGTCGCCCGGTGGGCGGAAATCGTGAAGAAGACGGGAATTATCGCAGAATGAAAATGCCGCTGCGTGAGACCAGAAGCGCGGGAGAGCGGGAGAGCGGAAAAGCGTGTTCCATTCTTGCGCCCGGCGCGAGCGTTTTTCGGCGCTCGCCCTCCCCCTCTCCCGACCTCCCGACCTCATGCTATGCCGGGATCATCACATGAATCCTCAACTCAAAGGCATCGAATCCCTCCCGGGCACATACGTGTTCGACCTCGAGCGCAGCGCAAAGGCGCTGCGTCTGAACCGTTTTCTCCACGGGCTCACCGTCCCCGAGAAGCGCGCGCTCTTCAGGGACAACGCGGAAGCGGCGTTCGACCGCGCGGGGCTTCCGTCCGACGAGCGCCGCATGGTGCGCGAGCTCGATTGGGCGGCGCTCATCCGCTACGGCGCAAGCTTCTTCTGCCTGGAGAAGCTGGGCCGTGTGAAAGGCGTCTCGAACCCGGAGATGGTCGCGGGATTTCGCGGCGAAACGCTCGATGAATTCCTTAAAACCCGGAACGTTCCCGGCGCGAGGTGACGGAAGCGAGCATCACGCATTCCCAATCGCGTTCTATCAGTCACGCTCCAAAAAGGACCACCCATGGCGCAACTCCCCGTAACGATCGTCGAGGACATGACCAAGGTCGCCGGCGAGGCGCGGCACAGCGGCACCACCAAGGCGGTACTGTCCGAGCACGGGGAGGAACAGAGCGCGGTGTTTCGCCTCGCCCCGGGCGGCGTGATCGAGACGCACCTCCACAGCCGCGTGTTCGATCTCTTCGTCGGCCTGAAGGGACGAGTGGACATCACGTACGAGGGACAGCAGGGCAGCGGGGTGTTTCACCTGAAGCCGAACGCGTTCTGCGGCATGCCGCCCGGCGTGCGCCACGAAGTCCGCAACAACAGCGCGACCGAGGACGCCATGTTCCTGCTGGTCCACGCGCCATGGGAAGGCTACGACTTCATCCCGATCGATTTCCGGCAGCCGCGCGGCAACGAAGCGACAAGGTGATCTGAAGGATCGCCGCGGGTCAACCCTTATCGTTCATCCTTTGGCGCGAGTGGAGGAGCGGCATCGCCGGGAATGCCTGTGAGATAACGGTACAGCGCCACCGCACGGTTGATATACGAGGCTTCGTGGTCACTCGCCAGCCGACTCACGCTTTCGGCGGTTCCCGATAGCCCGTAGAAGGCCCAGACGTTCGGCGCTCGTCGCTCGAGGAAGTACGTAGCCCGCAGAGAGCCGGGCGGGAACAGGGTAACGATAAGGAGCCGAACCGGGTCTACGTTCTCAGTCTCGATCACGATGCGGTTGGCGCTGTGCTCCAGGACGCGCATCCGGTAGACGAGCGAGCTGGAGGAACGGTTGTCCACCTGCGCGAAGAAAAGATCGGCGCCGCTCTTGAATTCGGCGGGACTGAAATCCGTGCGCCGGCGCTTTGCGTTTGGGCCGTCTAGAGCGGCGGCGTCCGTGATGAGAACGCGCCAGCCTTGATCGGTCACAGACCAGTAGCGCAATCCGCGCATCGTCGAAATCGCGCCAAAGCGCGCCAGGAGCAGGTCGGCGTCCCCATCGTGGCGAAAGGTGCCGGCGAGCGCGACGACCAGCCGGTAGCGCTGCGACGAAGGCCAACCGATACAAGCGGGCGGGACCCAGCCTCCGGCATTCCCCTTGACCCACGTCACCACCTCGGGCGCAATCCCCGGCGGTGCGTGAGACGGGTCAGGCGAGGCGCTGGCGGCGCCGCACGGGGGGTGCGGCTCGCTGTGCGCGACCGGCTTTCCGCTGCACCACGGCACCCAGAGTGCGAGCGCCGTCAATACGGCAGCTTGGGAAACATGCTTTGGAATGCTGGCGCCCGGCATCGAGATGGTCAGAACCTAGCCGATATAGGCATCGGCTTCGACCTCTACGAGAATTTCCGGGGCGATGAGGCGGCTCACCTCCACCATGCTGGTTGCGGGGCGGATGTCCTTGAAGAATTCGCCGTGAGCCTTTCCGATCTTCTCCCAATCCGCGATATTCACGACGTACATGCGCGTCCTGACCACGCTGGATAAGGAAGTACCGGCCTTCGCGAGGGCCGTCTCGATATTGCGCAGACATTGCAGCGTCTGAGCGTAGGGATCGTTGACGCCGACGATACCGCCCTTCCCGTCTGTTGCCGTCGTGCCCGACACGTGGACATAGGGGCCGGCCTTCACCGCACGCGAATAGCCGACGACAGGCTCCCACGGCGTTTCCGACGAATAGTTTTCTCTCGGCACTTTCGACTCCGGTGAACGTTGATGCGGAGGGTCTATCACCCGGGTTGAGCTTCGAGCTCGTATGGATTCTTCCAACTGGCGCGCACTCGTGGCCGGGCCTTGAGCGGGGCCCAGCCGCGGCCCGAAGACCATCATAACCTCTCCGCCAGGCTGCGGATTCGCTGTCTGGTGAAATAGTTCGGCACCATCCTCCAGGCGAGCACTGCAGCTATCGCGGCCAGCATGAGAAAAAACACGTGCGCGCCCAAAAACCTGGGCGCGAATATCAGGGCCAGCCCGGCGAAGACGAGCGTATTCAGGTTCAACCAGCCCGAGTCCGCCGCCCGGCGTTCAGAAAGGATTTCGAGCAGCATCATCATGTGACTGGCGGCGGGCTCGCTGCGTTTCAACGACATCTGGAGCTTCAGAAAGGCTTCGTCGCTGCGCCCGGAGCCCTGCACGCGCGCGAGGAGGCCGAACAATTGCTCCAGGTCCTTATGCAGCTCATCGCATACCGCCGCGGTGAGCATCTGCTCGCGGGCAGTGGTCCGCACTTTCCTGAGCAGCACCGTGGCCTCGCCCTCGATCTCCCGCAATTCGTTGATCTCCTCGTCCCGCCTGCGCGCATCGGCCTTGATCTGGCGATCCGCCGCCTTGCGCGCTTCCGGCAGCAGCGCTTCCAGAACCAGCAGAGACGCCGCGTCCATGTCTTGCGGGTTGCCGATTTCGGCAAGCCACGGACAATGAGCCGCCAGAGACGCCAGCTCCACCACCATGCGCTTGCGCAGCCGCTCCGACCATGCAGGATCGTACGCGAGCGCCAGGAGACGCGGATGGAGGGCCAGCAGGGGCGGTGGATCCGGGTCGGGCTTGCCGTAGAGCAGATCGTCGATCAACGCCACCTCGTTCGGATCGCCGGCCGGCATCTTCCGCTTCAAAAAGGCGAGCCGCGTCTCCCATGCTTTGAGGAATCGGTCGATTGCCGCAGTCCAGCGCTGCACGATGCCCGCGGCTTCGGCGTTGCCGGCCTCGGCGTAGGCCTCCAGCACGCGGTCGCGGTAGAGCGCGTGCAGCCAGCGCGCCGTGTCCGGATCGCCCTTGAGCGCTAGATTGGCCCGGGCGAGTATGGCCGGGAGCTCGATGCTTTCCCCCCGCCACACCGGAGGGATGCCGGGCGCGAGGTGCAGCAGCAATTTCAGCAGGCGCACGTCCACGTGCATCTGCCGCTCATACTGCAGTCCCAACAGTACCCGCACGGTGTTCTGATCCTTCTGCACGTCGCGGAACCAGGCGAGCAGCTGCCCATTGCCGAGGTCGGCAATTCCCGCCTGCCAGTTTCTGGAAAGCGCAATCGCCAGCTGTTCTGGGGTATGACAGGTTTCGCCGGCGAGGTGATAAGGTTCAGCGAACCCGGCCGGTATCCCCCCCTCCGCCGGTTCGGCGAGGGTCGTGTCGCCGGCGAGCCAGCGCGCGATCTCGTCCCGTCCCCAGCGCGCCTTCGGATCGCGCAGTAGCAAACCTTTCAGGAGCTTGCGCAGGTTGACGTCGCGCACCGCGGTGAGCTCGACGTGGCGCGTCGTAAGATGATGCAGGATGACGGCTTCGGAGAGACCGGCGAAGGGGTGCCTGCCGATGGTCGCCTCGAGCAGCATAATGCCCATCGCCCAATAGTCGGCCTTGCCGTCGATAACGCCGGACAGGCTCTCAGGCGCGGCATAGGGCAGCGTGCGGGCGGCTCCCGTGAAGCGCTGCGTCGTGTCGAGCACCGAGGCGATGCCAAAATCGATGAGCACGAGTTGGAGCGGCTGCTCGGCGCGTATCAGCACGTTGTCCGGCTTGAGGTCCCGGTGCACCAGGCCAGAGGCATGGACGGCTGCGATAGCCCCAGCGAGCTCGCGCACGACAGGGAGCAGCGACTGTTCCGCAAATCCCCCGCGGCTCATCCGATCCCGCAACGAGCCGCCGGCGCAGTATTCCATCAGCTCGAAGGCGTGGCCGCCGGATGTGCCCGATTCCACCAGGCGGATGCGGTAGCGAGGATCGATCAGCGCAATCCGGGCTTGCACCGCAGTCCTGGGCTGCACCCCCTGCCGATAGATCTTGGCGACGAGCGCCTGCCCTTTCGCAACCGGCTCGACCAGCAGCAAATCGGCTTCCGCCCCGCCCGCCGGAAACGGCCGCACGATACGGTAGCGATCCGCCAGCGCGGCGGGGAGGCTGACCAGGCTTCGAGGCTCGTTCGCCGAAGTGAGCGCTGCGCCGCCGGCAAACGGGCGATTGCAGTAGAGGCACTTGTGGCTGTCGGGCGGGTTGGTCTGCGCGCAATCGTCGTATGGGCAGACGACCGGTACTCCCGCCGTGGCGGGCATTGGAACGTCGAGAGCGGGCGCGCGCTCCTCAGTCGCCGCCGGGCGTACGAGATCTACGCCGAACAGAATCGCGCCGCAGGCACAGCGCAGGACGTCCGGCGCGTTTCCTGCGCCGCAGGTCGGGCATATCCGGACGTAATCCGGCCCCACTCACTGTCTCCATGACACGTCGCCGAATTTCACGCCGCGCTCGCTGCAGGATTGCTCCAGGGCCGCCATGTCGCCGCGCCCCGGTATGCCGATGTACCACACCCGGTTCCCGCTCACCGCGGCCTGTATGCGCTTGCCGAAGCTGTCGGCGGGCGCGTCGAGGTACTCGCCGTAGCGCTCCCGTCCGCGGTCGGACAGCGCGACGAGTTTCTGATTGGCCGATCCGCGCCAGACATGGGTAAGGGGCAGCGTATCGACGTACGGTTCGGGAATGATCGCATCGAGCTTTCGGAGCAGGCGATCGTGACGGCTTTTCAGCCGCGTGAGCGGATAGCCGCTATAGCACAGGATGTCGAAATCGGGGCCGTCTTCGGTCCTCCATCGGACGAGCGCGTCCAGCAGGGCGGACAGCGCTGCAGGCTGATCGAAAGGCTCTCCTCCCGAAATGGTAACGCCGTCAAATTTTCCCGCGGTCGTCCTCCGGCACCACGACATGAGCTGCGCCAAGGGCATGTCTCGCCCCGGGTCTCGCTTCCAGGTGTCCCGCGAGATGCATCCCTTGCAATGGATGCTGCAGCCCTGCAGCCAGATGCCGATGCGGCGTCCGGGGCCGAGCACGGTCACGGGGAAATGAGCCTTGTTGACGGAAATCATCATGCGAGCTGCACGGTGAGGCTCAGCACCTGGTCTCGTTCGCTGACCGCGGACACCGTGACGCTTTCCTTGCCCTCCAGATCGTGCTCGAACAGCGCGCGCGACAGCGGGTTGATGAAGGCGGACTCGAGCTGATTGCCGATACCGCGGCCGCCGTTGGAGAGGTCGCGCGTGCAGCGGGCAAGGAGCGTGGTGCGAACGTGCGCCGGCAACGAGATCCTCAACCTGAATTCGTCGAACAGCCGGCGTGCGACGTTGTTCAGCATGCCGTCGAATATCCGCTCGGCGACATCGGGCGTGATGAAGTTGAAGACCACGATGTTGTCGCCGATGCGATTCAGAATCTCCGGGCGCGACAGCCGGTACTTGAAGTAGTCGCCGATCGCTTCGCGCACCCTGGCCTCGACCTTCTCGTAGGGATCGCCCGGGCGCACGCTCTGTACCCGGTTGCCCTGGGCATCTTCGACGTAGATACCGAGGTTGGAAGTAAACACGAGCACCGATTCGGAAAAGTAAGCCGTATCGCCCCGGCCATCGGTGAGCCGGCCGTCTTCGAGAATTTGCAGGAACTTGTCCAGTATGCGCGGATGAGCTTTCTCGATTTCGTCGAACAGCACGACCGAAAAGGGCTTCTCGCGCACGGCATTGGTGAGCTCGCCCCCCGCGTCGAAGCCGATGTAGCCCGGGGGCGCGCCGAGCAGGCGGGCGCCGGTGTGCTCCTCCGCGAACTCGCTCATGTCAAAACGAAGGTAAGCCCGCTCGTCGCCGAAGATCAGCTGGGTGAGCGTCTTTGCAAGTTCCGTTTTCCCCACGCCGGTAGGGCCGGCAAAGAACAGCACGCCGCGGGGGCGGCTGCCGACCGACCGCGCCTGTGCGCCGGTGAGACCCATCGCCGAGCGCTTGAGTATGTCCAGCACCTTTACCACGGCGGGCCGCTGACCCTTGACGCGCTCCTCGATAAAGGTCTGGGCATCACGGATCCTGTCACGCAGGTAGTCCTTCTTCCAGGGATTGTCGAGTGCTCCGACCTTGTAGCAGCGCACCGCATCATCGATGGAGTCGACGCCCAAACCCTGGCGGCTCGCGAGCTCGGTGATATCGGAAAGCGCGGTAAGGGGCATGCCCTCGGTGCCCTCGGTGAATCTCTTCACGAACTCCTCGCGCCGCGCCGCCGGCGAATCGGCGAAGCCGGCAAATAACGAAGCGAGCTGACGGGCCGCGGCCTCGCGGGTTTCGTAGTCGGGCCGCGCCACGACGAGGCTCGCCACCCGCTCGCTGTCGAGCGTGAACCACGAAGGCAGATCCTGCGCCCGGTTGAGCAGCCACAGTATCGGATTGAAGAGCGGTGCTCCTCCATCCTCCCGCGGAACGATGGGCGCCGCGTTCAACGAGAGCTTTTCAGCGCTCACGAAAAAGCGATGCTCGCCCTCCGACAGGTGATCGGAATGGCGGGTGAGCCGGGACGCGAAGTCGAGCACCAGCGCGCAACGAGCCTCGCGCCGGGCCGCAAGGTTCTTCATCAGGTTGGCGAGCGTCTCCAGGCTGATCATCTGGGCACCGCCTGCGAGCTTCAGGTCGAACAGGCGCTCGGCGAGATCCCGCGATTCGGGTTCGTTCGGATAGACACGCAGGCCGTCGGCCGGGTCGTACACCAGCAGGCAGCGGTAGCCGCGGCTCTTCAGAGATTCCCACAGCGCGCGCAGGAGCGGCACCAGGGCCGGCCCGCTCGCCTGCGGGACCAGGAAACTGTCGCGGATGTTGCCGGACACCGCGAACTGCGACCGGATCGGCAACAGGCGCTCGAGGTCCGACAGCCAGCGCGGCGCGGCGTGGGTCATTTAATCTTTCGGCCGAGAAGCCTGGCAATCGGCGCGCCGCTTTCCTCCTGGGCGAATTTCGGCAGCTTGCGGCGCTCGACCAGCTGCACCGGCAACTCACCTGCCGCGAGGCGCCGTGTAACATCGAGGCGCACGCCGCGGGCTTCCAGCGTCTTGAGCAGCGCCGGAAATTCTGCGCACCAGCGATCCTCGGCAATGTGATCCAGGACGCTGCGCTCGCTGACGCCCGCATCCACCGCCCGTACTACGTTGAAATTGGCCTCGCCGGTTGCGGCATCCACCCGCAAGCGCACCATGTAGTCGCCCCAGTCTCGCCGCCGGAAATGCACCATGCCGCCCTCGACGACCAGTGTATCGGCGATATCCTCTACCTCGTAGCCGAGATCCTCGAGCGACTGCCGGACGATAGTCGCCGTCGCTTCCTGCACGAGGCGTCGCTGGGTCCGCTCGAGGTGCGACTGTATCCGCCGGCGCAGCTCGGTCGCCAGCAGGTCGGCGCGGTCCCCCGGGCCAGTGCCGTCGAGCTCGCGAGCGAGTTTTTCGATATCTTCGGGCGGCGGCCCCAGGTGTGCTATGCGGGAAAGGAGCCGCTCTGAAGGACGCGACGCTACTTCGCGGCTGGCAGCTTCAGGGATAGCGATTCCAGCCTCCTCGGGTTCCAGAGCCTCTCGCTGGCGCGCCGCTTCGGTCAGCAGAATGGCCTGCAGATCGCCTGCAAGGGCTTGCAACCCGCGAGCGTATGCGGCGAGCGCCATGGGATCGCCCGTTGCCGGCCGTACCGGCCGGGTCGCCTTGACGCGCACAGCCGCACCCAGTTTTTCCGACAGCGCGATGAGTTGGTCGAACCTGGCCTCGGCGGCAGCTACCTCCGTCTCCAGAGCTTGTGCGCCCTGCTGTCGAGCCGCCGATTGCGCAGCACGCTGGGCTTCCTGCAGCGCGGCGTGCTCCTCGCGCAGCTCCGCGGCCTGTTCATATCCTTGGCGTATGGCGTGCGCAGCGCGGATCGCCGCCGCGGAGAGGAGCGCGGCTATGGGCTCGGCCACGATGACAACAGTGATGGGGCCGCTCATAGGACTTCCGGGTAGCCGATACGTTACGCCGGGTCGAGTCCCGAGGCAATTTGGCCGTGCGCCGCCACCGAAAAGCAGATCACGTGCTACTGGACGACGTAACCGTCACTCGTCACTGCGTCACTTCTCCCCCAGTAGCTTCCTCGCCGTCCTCATGCAGATCCACTCCCGTTCGACCGCCGTCAACCCCGGGACCGCATCGATCTGCCCGATGGCGCTCGCCGGCGCCATGTCGAAGGGGTTGTCCGTGCCGATGACGACGTGATCCGCTCCCACCATGTTGATGAGATGGCGGGTGGACCGGGCTTCGTGCGTCAGGCAGTCGAAGTAGAAGCGCTTGAAATGCTCGCGCGGCGACTTCACGTTGTTGACCTTGGGCTCGGGGCGCACCCTGTGCCCGTGCACGAAGCGGCCGATCTGGTACGGAATGTATCCGCCGCCGTGCGCGAGCAGAACGCGCAGCTTCTTGAGCTCATCGAGCGCGCCGCTGAACATGAGGTGCGCCACCATCAGCGTGGTATCCAGCGGGAAGCCGATGAAGTTTCGCAGGTAGTAATCGTCCATGCCGCCCTGTGCCAGGCACTGGTAGGGATGGGCGAAGACGAAGCAGCCGAGCCGCTCTATCGCCTTCAGCACCTTGCGGAACCTCGCGTCCGAGAGCGCTACGCCCTCGATGGAGGTGCCGAGCTCGACCGCCTTGAAGCCGTATTCCTTCACCGCCCTCTCGAGCTCGCTGATCGCGGCGTCCGGGTCCTGCATCGGCAGATGCGCCATCCCCCGCAACCGGTCGGGGTGCTGCGCCACCATCCGTGCGATGCCCTCGTTCGCAAGGCGTGCCGCCTCGATGCCGTACTCGGCCTTCAGCCAGTAGAAATAGATCGGCGGCCCGACCGAGATGGCGGCGATGCCAAGCCCGACGCGGTCCATCCACGCGATCTTGGCCTCAGCGTCGCAGAACTCCGGCAGGAGCTCCGTCATGCGCCCGTGGCTGTCGAAATAGCGCTTGCCGTCCCGTTCCTCGATCCGCGTGCCGAAACGTTCGGGATTGCGGATGATGGCATCGATCACTGCCGGCGGGATGACGTGGTTGTGCAGATCGTAGTTGACGCTTTTCCCCCGGAAGCTTGTTTTTTTCCTGCTGGCGCCGCCGCTCTTTGCGCCCGCCTTTCTTGTGGTGCTCATCGTGCTCCTTTTTTGGAAGAATCGTGGATGGCGCGCCTATTCTTGCCACAGATAACACGGAGTTCACAGAGAAATATGTGGCACTCAGTCGCCGATTTTCTCCCCGAGGTACGTCTTGCCGAGCCGGGATCATCCCTCATCCCTCCATCCTTGGGCCGCCTCATTCGGCGCGGATTCCCGCTGCCTTGATCACCTTCGCCCAGCGCACCGATTCGTTCCGGATGAACGCGGCAAATTCCTCGGGCGTGCTGCCGATCACCTCCGCGCCCTGCGCTTCGAGCCGTTCCCTCACTTCGGGCTGACGCGAGATGCGCGCCAGCTCGCCGTGCAATCTCCTGACGATCGCGGCCGGCACGCGGACCGGCGCGAGGAGCCCGTACGATGAACTTGTTTCGATGCCGCGAAATCCGGACTCGGCGAACGTCGGCACGTCTGGCGCAGCGGCGGAGCGGCGCGTGCTGGTCACGGCCAGCGCACGCGCCTTGCCGGATTTCACGTGCGGGAGCGCGGGCAGCACGTTGACGAACAGCGCCTGAACCTGCCCTGCGAGAAGATCGCTGAGCGCCACGCTCGCTCCCTTGTACGGCACGTGCACCATGTCGATCCCGGCCGCGAGCTTGAACAATTCCGCTGACAGGTGGTTGCCCGTCCCCACTCCGCCCGAGGCGTAGTTCAACTGGCCCGGCCGCGCCTTCGCGAGCGCCACCAGATCCTTCACCGAGCGCGCGGGCACCCCGGGATTCACCAGCAGAACGTAGGGCGCCGAAGACAGGAGGGACACCGGCTGAAAATCGCGCACCGGGTCGAACGGGAGTTTCTGCCGGAGTATGGGGTTGATCGTGAGCACGCCGACGGCGCCCATCAACAAGGTATAGCCGTCCGGCGCTGCGCGCGCGGCTATCTCGCACCCTATTATGCCTCCTGCGCCGGCCCGGTTGTCGGGCACGAACTGCTGCCCGAGCGCCTCGCCGAGCTTCTGACCGAACACCCGCCCGACGATGTCGCTCGGACCGCCCGCCGGATACGGCAGTATGAGACGCACCGGTCTGACGGGGTATTCCTGGGCGCCTGCATGCGCGCTCAGGACGATCATGAACAGCAGGCAGCACAGTCGCTTGGTCACCCGTCACCTGTCACTCGTCACTAGGTTCTAATCACTCTGACTTAATGCCCGCAGCCTTCACGAGCTTCGCCCATTTCGCAGTCTCCGCCTTGATGATGACGGCGAACTCCTCCGGAGTGCCGCCTACGGGTTCGGCGCCTTCGTGCTCCAGCACTTTTGCTACCTCGGCGGTATGCATGATGCGGACGACTTCCGCATTGAGCTTCGCGAGTACGGCTTTGGGCATCCTGGCCGGAGCGAACATGCCGTTCCAGGGTTCGTGCTCGTAGCCCGGGACGCCCGATTCGGCAAAGGTCGGGATGTCCGGCGCGGCCGCCGAGCGCTTCGCGCTGGTCAGGGCGATCGCTCTGAGCTTGCCTGCCCTCACGTGCGGCAGCAGGCCGACCGAGGTGCCGAAGATGAGCTGGGTCTGTCCGCCCATCGTCGCAACCGTCGCCGGTCCGCCGCCCTTGTACGGAATGTGCACGATATTGATGCCTGTCGCCTGCTTCAGCAGCTCCGCGGACATGTGCGTGCCGGTCCCGGTTCCCGCAGACGCATAGTTGAGCTGTCCCGGCTTCGCCCGGGCGAGCGCAATCACGTCCTGCAGCGTTTTCACCGGCACGGAAGGATTCACGGCCAGCATGTTGGGAAATTTCGAGAGCTGCGAGACGGGCGTGAAGTCGCGGACCGGATCGTACGGCAGGCTGGGCCGCAGCGCGGGATTGATCGAGAACGACGACGCGATCACCATCAGCGTATAGCCGTCCGGCACCGCCCGGGCGACGATCTCGCTGCCGGCGATGCCGCTCGCGCCCGGCCGGTTATCGACGATAACCGACTGCTTCCAGCTCTCGCCCAATTTCTGGCCGATGAGGCGCGCCGTAAGATCGGTGGAGGCGCCCGGCGATTGCGGCACGACTATGCGTATCGGCCGGACCGGATAGTCCGCGGCAGCAGCGGCGACCGGGCCCAGCGCCGACGCGAGCGCCAGCGCGCACAGCGCGCCGGGCAGCGGATTTCTCATGTTTTCTCCTCGTGGCTTTCACGCGGCTATTTTCCCTGCCTCGCGTGCATCTGCGCATGCAGCTCGTCCAGCGTCTTGCAGCGCGGAACCGAGCGGTGCCGCAGCAGCAGGCGATCGATGGCATTGAGCGCCTCGAACGCGGGCCGGAATTCCGCGCTGAGCACTGCATCGGATGGCGGCGCGCTCCGGTGCTCGGGCTCGGTGCGTACCCGGTCGAAAATCTCGCGCAGGGGACGTTCGCCGTCGATGTGCTTGAACACGTCCTTCAGGTAGCGCCCGCGCGCGAGCCGCACGACGAAGCCCGAATGCGCGTGCGGGAGCGAAAGCGCGTCCCCCGGAGCGCGGCTCAACACGTCGTGGAAGAACGCTCCGGTAACGGGCTCGTGGAAGAAAAACGGGACGTTGTCCAGATCGTCGGGAGAAGCCGCCGTGTCCGGCTCCCGCGTCGCGTAGAAGGAGTGAGTGTAGATGTCCCCGCCGAACAGCTCCGCGATCGCGTGCTGCTCGCGCTCCGGGAAGCGCTTGACCCGTTCGAGCAGGGCTTCCTGTCCCGGCGCAAGATACTTCTCGACCATGTACGGCGAGCGGCCGCGCATCACGTCAGTGAAGTGCAGATGCAAGCCATGGCCCTTCTCCATCCATTCGCTGAGCTCGGGCACCGTGTACGCGCGGTCCCGGGAGTGGAGGAATACGTCGTAGATCTCGGCGTCGTCCATCTCCGAGACCGGCTGGCTCGCGTCCTGAGGCTCGCCACGCTTCCACCAATTGGTGGGAGGCAGCACTGCGAGCACCGCTTTTGCGATCCCGATCTTCTTCGCGATGTCGGGCTCATCCCCGACGACGCGGCGCATCAGATCCTGCGTCGGGTACACCGCCGTTCGCCCGTACTGTCCATACACCATGATCGCCAGCGCGCCATGGTCGCCGAGAGCCGATGCGAGCGCCGCCAGTCCCTGGTCCGGCTCCTCCAGGTGATGAAGTACCCCGGAGCAGTTGATGTAGTCGAACTTGCCCAGCCCCAGCCGGGGCAGGTCGAGGACCGAGGCATGCAGCCAGTTGACATTGCGCAGTCCACGCACCCGGGCGCGCTCGCGCGCGATCTCCATGCTCGACGCGCTGATATCCAGATGGGTCACTTCGGCGCCGCTCACCCGCAATTGCTCGGCAAGGTGGATGGTGGCATCTCCGGTGCCGCCGCCAGCTACCAGGGCCCGGAATCCACGGGCAAGATCGCGCCGCCCGCGGCAGCAGTAATGATTGATCATGGGCAGGTCATCGAGCCATGACGTCAGCAGCCGGTGCGGCTCGTCCGCCGGCATGCGCATCGGGTACGGGAGCGTTTCATACTGCGCCCGCACCCGGCCGTCGTATTGCAGGGGGTCCATGTCATGCGACCCAGTCGGCGACCAGTCGCACAGTCTTGGCGAGGGGACGGCAGAGGGACGACTTAAGGCCGGGTCGTTGTCCCCTCATCCCTCATCCCCGGATCATCACTCATCGCCGGTCACGGCCCGCCGTCACTTGATGGCGAGCGGATTGGCCGGAGAACCCACCGCGCCGGTGATGGGCAGGGCCGGCGCCACGAACATGAATTCGTAGCGCCTATCCTGGTCGCAATCGGCCGCGAGATCGCCGAGGTAGAAGATTTCTCCCACCGTCAGCCCCATGATCGGTATCGCGATCCAGTGCCACGGCTGATTCGCCTGGTCGGTTTCGTTGGGCCGCACTTCCACGCCCCAGGTGTCGGTGACGATCGCCGCCACCTGCTTTGCCTGCAACCAGTCCAGCGTCTCGAACGCGAGTCCCGGGGCATCGCCACCCGAATAGCCGTCCCAGCTCCTCGCCGAAAGACAGCGCTCGACGTGGCCGGTGCGCACCAGCAGGTAGTCCGCGCGGCGCACGACCACGCCCTGCTTCTGCGCCGCGTAGTCGAGCACGTCGTTGGTGATGGCGAATCCGTCGGGCAGCCACTTCTTGCCGAGTGCGCGCGGGACGTCGAGCAGCACGCCGCGGCCGACCATTTTTTCCTTGGTCTTCTCGATGCCGGCCTTCTGCGCGCCTGCGGTAGTGACGGTGCGGCAATCGTAACCGTTCCACATGTGGTCGCCGTACATGATGTGGCCCAGTCCATCCCACTGCGTGCCGCATTGCAGCGGCATTATGACGAGATCGTCCGTGCCCCGGATCTTGCGATGGTCGAGCACCCCGGAATAGGCGTCGGTACCGGTGCGCAGCATCAGATGCACAGGATTGAAGCGTCCCAGCGCGGGGTATTTCGATTTGCCGCCCTGCGGCCCATGCTGATCGTAGTTCAGCGCCAGCGACATCACTTTGCCCCTGCGAACGAGCCGGGCAGCGGCGATGACGTCGCCGGGCGTCACGTAGTTGAGCGTGCCGATTTCGTCGTCCTTTCCCCACCGCCCCCAGTTTTTGAGCCGGCGCGCTGCGGCGCGCAGGTCCTTCATCGTCAGCTTGCGGTGCTTTGCATCGCGGGTGTTCTTGAGTTTCAGCTTGGCAGCCATTCGAGAGTCCTTGTTATTGTGGCGAAAAAACCGATTGGAATCTGCCGGAGTCTAGCCGCCGCTGCAAAATAGTGTCAAACGGCAACTGTGCTCCGTGCATTTGCCGCAGGCTGAGCCTGCGCTAAGCGGGCTCGCTTCACTAAAATCAGATAATGGACTCGGGAATCTCGCCCGTAACTCATCTTCAGCCAGGCTGATATGAAATTGCCGCTATACCAGGTCGACGCGTTCACGAGCCGTCTGTTCGGCGGCAATCCTGCCGCAGTGGTCCCGCTCGATGACTGGCTCCCGGACGACGTTCTAGCCGCTGTCGCCGCGGAAAACAACCTCGCCGAAACCGCGTTTGTCGTGCCGCGCGCGGAAGTCATGCCCTTGCGCTGGTTCACGCCTGCGGTGGAAGTGGATCTGTGCGGCCACGCGACGCTCGCTTCCGCGCACGTGCTGTTCCACTACGTGTATCCCGCCCTCGACCGGCTCACGTTCAGCACGCGCAGCGGAAACCTGGTGGTGAGGCGCGAGGCGGATCTTCTGAACATGGATTTCCCTTCCCGTCCCGGCAGGCAGGTGGAGGTCTCCGCCAGTCTGGCGGCTGCGTTGGGTCGCCGGCCGAGCGCGGCGTATCTCGCGCGCGACCTCATGGCCGTCTTTGCCACGGAAAGCGACATCAAATCCCTGCAGCCCGATATGCAGCGCATTGCAGGGCTGGACACGTTCGCTGTCATCGCTACCGCGCCCGGGGATAACGCAGATTACGTCTTCCGGTTCTTCGCGCCGCAGGCGGGAATTCCGGAAGACCCCGCAACCGGCTCAGCGCACTGTACCCTCATACCATACTGGGCCGACCGTCTGGGCAAGACCGCGCTTACTTCACATCAGCTTTCACGTCGCGGCGGCGAGTTTTCCTGCCGGCTGCGCGGCGACCGCGTCGACATCGCAGGACGCGTAGTGGAATACCTCCACGGAGAAATTACCCTAGAACCTATTTCATAACTAGGCACGTGTGCGACGGAGGCGATGTGGGATGCAGGTCGAGGAGGAGAGCCCGAAGCAATATGTCGATATTGCGAGGGCTCCCGACAAAGAGATGCGCCCACAGCGCCCCGTCCCACTCGGGT
>DATFWO010000400.1:0-26693 GCA_035259205.1 Burkholderiales bacterium
CGCGAGAGCGAGCGTCACCGGCTTTGCACTGTTCGTGGTCGGCGAAGGCATCGAGAAGAAAAAAGCCGATTTCGTGTCCGAAGTAATGTCACAAGTGAGCCAGGCTTCATGAAGCCCATAGAGTTGCGGCCGCCGAAACGGTCCGACGCCGGCGCCAATGCCGAGAAGAACGCGTTGTTGCCAGCCTACAAGCGCATTCTTCTGAAGTTGAGCGGCGAAGCCCTGATGGGCGAGGACAGTTACGGCATAAACCGCGAGACGGTCGACCGCATCGTCAGCGAGATTTCGGAAGTAGTCGGCCTCGGCGTGGAAGTCGCTGTCGTGATCGGCGGCGGCAACATCTTCCGCGGCATCGCGCCCGCGGCTTCGCACATGGACCGCGCAACGGCCGACTACATGGGCATGCTGGCCACGGTGATGAATGCGCTGGCGCTGCAGGACGCGATGCGGCGCGTCAACCTGGTGGCGCGCGTGCAGTCCGCGCTGAACGTCGAACAGGTCGTCGAGCCCTACATCCGCGGCAAGGCCATGCGTTATCTGGAGGAGGGCAAGGTGGTGATTTTCGCCGCCGGCACCGGCAATCCATTCTTTACGACGGACACGGCCGCGGCCCTGCGCGGAACGGAAATGAATGTCGACCTCGTGCTCAAGGCGACGAAGGTGGATGGAGTCTATTCCGACGACCCGAACACGAATGCCAATGCGGTGCGCTATCAGCGCCTGTCGTTCGACGAGGCGATCATCAAGAATCTCAAGGTGATGGATGCAACCGCTCTCACGTTGTGCCGGGACCAGAAACTGCCGATCAACGTTTTCAGCATCCTCAAACCTGCGGCGCTGAAACGCGTGGTTATGGGGGAAGACGAGGGAACTTTCCTGCATAATTGAAGTGGCGCGACCCGCAAGGGCAGGAGGTTGATCATGATCGCTGACGTCAAGAAAACCGCGGACCTGAAGATGAAGAAAACGGTGGATGCACTCAAGGCCGATCTTGCCAAGCTTCGTACCGGCCGCGCGAATACCGGACTGCTCGATCATATCGTCATCGACTATTATGGAACGCCGACGCCACTGTCACAGGTCGCGAACGTGACCCTGCTCGATGCGCGCACGATCGGGGTGACGCCGTGGGAAAAGAAGATGGCGGGAACGATCGAGAAAGCGATACGCGATTCCGACCTGGGGCTCAATCCGGCGACCATGGGTGAAACCGTCCGGGTTCCCATGCCCGCGCTCACCGAAGAGCGCCGCAAGGACCTCACCAAGGTCGTTCGCCACGAAGGTGAGAACGCGCGTGTCGCCGTGCGCAACGTGCGGCGCGACGCCATACACGAACTGAAGGAGCTGCTGAAGCAAAAGAAGGTGGCGGAGGACGAGGAGCGGCGGGCGCAGGACGATATCCAGAAACTTACCGACCGCCACATCGCCGACATCGACAAGCTGTTGCAGCAGAAGGAAGCGGACCTGATGGCGATCTAATGAATCATACCGATAGACCGATAAAAAGGGCCATGTCCTCGTTCACCAGCTCCACCGTTGAAATTCCGGAGGTACGCCGCGTGCCGCGGCATATCGCCATCATAATGGACGGCAATGGGCGATGGGCCAAGCAGCGCTATCTACCCCGGGTGGCCGGGCACAAGCGTGGCGTTGAGGCGGTCCGGACGGCGGTGCGCACCTGCGGCGAGCGGGGCGTGGAGTATCTGACGCTGTTCGCATTTTCGAGCGAGAACTGGCGCCGCCCTCCCGAGGAGGTATCGTTCCTGATGCAGCTCTTCGTGGTGGCGCTCGAGCAGGAGGTCGAGAAGCTCCACGAAAACGGCGTCCGGTTCAAGATGATAGGGGATCCCGCGCCGTTCGAACCCAAGCTGAGGCGCCTGCTGCGCGAGGCCGAGGCGCTGACGGCGTCGAACGAGCGCCTGACCCTGACGATCGCCGCCAACTACGGCGGGCGGTGGGACGTAATGCAGGCGGTCCGCCGCATGCTGCATGACCGCCCGGAACTTGCATCGGGCTTCGGCGAACGCGATCTGGCGCCGTACCTGTCGCTCAGCTACGCTCCGGAGCCCGACCTGTTCATAAGGACCGGCGGCGAGCAACGCATCAGCAATTTCGTGCTGTGGCAGCTTGCCTACAGCGAACTCTACTTCACGGAGACTTTGTGGCCCGATTTCGATGCGGCATGCCTGGATCGGGCGATAGTCTCCTATCAGCAGCGCGAGCGGCGCTTCGGGCGTACCAGCGAGCAGCTTCCGGACGAGGCCGATCTGGCACCGGTGCGTATCGAAGGCATGGGCGGCGCCGGCTGATGCCCTGGACCGCCGGCGCGGCCAGCATTGCTTCCACCAGTGCAGCAGGCGATTTTTTTCCGGGCTGCACGACACATGAGGGAGGATTTTCCTCGTGCCCGGATCAGCAGTCGCTGTACCTGTCTTGATGCGGCCGGTTAGAGGTTTCCTTGCTCACTTCGCGGCTGGTAACTGCAGCGATACTACTCGCAGCTTGCATCGTTGCGATGTTTCTGCTCCCGAACCTGTGGTGGGCCGCCGCATTGCTGGCGGTGATGCTGCTGGCCGCCCGGGAATGGGGAGCGCTCGGCGGATACGGGATTCGCGCGCGGTGGCTCTTCTGCGGTGCCGTGGTGGTGTGCGCGGTGGCGCTTTATTCGGCGACGGGCGCCAAGAACTCGACCCTGGCCGATGCCGAGCTCCTGGTGTATGCCGGAAGCTGCGCCTTCTGGGTGCTGGTCGTGCCGCCGTGGCTTGCGGCGCACTGGCAGGTCCGCTCGCCGCTCGTCGTCGGCGCAGCCGGGCTGGTTGTCCTCCTGCCGGCATGGCTGGCGGTGGCGCGATTGCAGTCGGATCCGGCGGGGCTGCTGCAACTGCTGGCCATAGTCTGGCTGGCGGACACCGCCGCGTTTCTGGCCGGGCGCCGCTGGGGCAAACGCAAGCTTGCGCCGACGATCAGCCCCGGGAAAACCTGGGAAGGCGTGGCCGGCGCTGCGGTGGCAGTGGCGGTGTATTATGTGGTGCTGTCCGGCTCAGCATCGGCGCGCTCGTGGGCGCACGGGTGGAGTGGCGTGATGTTCTTCGCCGGCGTAACGGCAGTGAGCGTCGCCGGCGATCTACTCGAATCGTGGATGAAGCGGTGTGCCGGAGTGAAGGACAGCGGCGCGCTCCTTCCCGGGCACGGTGGAATACTCGATCGCGTCGATGGGCTGCTGGCCAGCATGCCGCTCGCCGCTCTGTTCACGAAGTACGCAGGTTAGACACCTGCGCAAGATCGGACCATGACCGCTAAACGGCGTATCACCATTCTGGGGTCCACCGGCAGCGTCGGCGCCAATACGCTCGACGTGGTGGCACGCCATCCGGAAAAGTTCGAGGTCGCGGCGTTGAGCGCGCGCCATCAAGCCGATGCGCTGTTCGAGCAATGCCGCAGATTCCAGCCGCGCTTCGCGATCATGCTCGAAGCCGGGGCGGCGCAGGAGCTCGAAAAAAGGGTGCGGGCAAGCGGGCTTGCTTGCCAGGTGGGTTGCGGGATCGAGGCGCTGGAAGAGGTGGCCAGCCTCCCCGAGGTCGACATCGTGATGGCGGCGATTGTCGGGATCGCGGGCCTGCGCCCGGCGCTGGCCGCTGCCCGCGCCGGAAAGAAACTCCTGCTGGCCAACAAGGAATCGCTGATAACCGCCGGCGCGGTCTTCATGAACGCCGTGCAGGCTAACAATGCGACGCTGCTTCCGATAGACAGCGAGCACAATGCCATTTTCCAGGCGCTGCCGCGCGACTATGCGAGGCAGCCCGGCGTGGCCGGGGTGCGCCGCATCGTGCTCACGGCCTCGGGCGGGCCATTCCGCGCCTGGTCGCTGCCCCAGCTCGACGACGTCACGCCGGACCAGGCGTGCGCTCATCCGAACTGGACCATGGGGCGCAAGATCTCGGTCGACTCCGCAACGATGATGAACAAGGGCCTCGAAGTGATCGAAGCGCATTGGCTGTTCAACGTGGCCCCCGACTGCATCGAGGTCGTGATACATCCGGAAAGCGTCATCCATTCGCTGGTGGAGTATGTGGACGGATCCGTGCTTGCTCAGCTCGGCAATCCCGACATGCGCACGCCCATCGCGTACGCTCTGGGCTTCCCGGAACGGATCGGCGCAGGGGTCGATTATCTCGATCTCGCGCGCATCGGAGCTCTGCATTTCGAGCCTCCGGATCGCGGCCGCTTCCCTTGCCTGCAGCTGGCGTACGACGCGCTAGCGGCAGGCGGAACGGCGCCGACGGTGCTCAATGCCGCAAACGAAATCGCGGTAACGGAATTTCTTGCGGGAGGCCTGCGCTTCAGGCAGATCCCGTCGTTGATCGAAGACGTGCTGGCGACGGTGCCGGTGAAACCGGTGGCGACGCTCGACGACGTGCTCGCCGCCGACCGTGCCGCCCGCGAGCGCGCAGAACGATGGCTCACTGCGTCCAATGATGGAAGAGTCCCGAAAGAGCTGGCACGCCTGGCGAACTCATAGCTGCCCGTCCAGAGCCCGGGTTACATGACCATACCTATCACGCTGATCGCGTTCCTGGTGGCGCTCGGCTCGCTGATCGTGGTCCACGAGCTCGGGCACTTTCTCGTGGCGCGATTGTGCGGAGTCAAGGTGCTCCGGTTCTCGGTCGGTTTCGGCAAGCCCCTGTGGACCAGGACGCTGGGCGCCGACCGCACGGAATGGGTGGTCGCGGCATTTCCGCTTGGCGGATACGTCAAGATGCTCGACGAACGCGAAGGCGCTGTTGCGCAACAGGACCTGCCCCGCGCCTTCAACCGGCAATCCGTGTGGCGCCGGCTCGCGATCGTCATCGCCGGCCCGGCGGCAAACTTCTTCATGGCGATAGTGCTCTATTGGGCGCTGTTCATCCACGGTATTCCCGGCATCAGGCCAGTGCTGGCAGAGCCCCCGGCTGCGACGCCCGCCGCGCTTGCCGGAATTTCCGCCGGCGACGTGATCGTGGGCATCGCCGGCGAGCCGGTCGCGACTTGGCAGGACGCGCGCTGGGCGCTCCTTCAGCTCGCGGTCCGCAAGGGTACGGCGGTGATCGACGTGCGCGACGCCAAGGGCGAGCCCGCCCGGCGCAGCCTTGATCTTTCCGGGCTCACACCGGCCGATCTCGACAGCGATTTTCTTAAAGTACTGGGTCTTGCCCGTTTTTCCCCCGAGCTGCCGCCCCAGGTCGGCAAAGTCGCAGCGGGCGGAGCCGCTGAGCGCGCAGGCCTGAAATCCGGCGATGAAATCGTCAGCATCAACGGGCAGTCGACCAAGGGCATCGATCAGGCGATCAGAACCATCCGCGAGAATCCCGGCAAGACCCTCGTCTTCGTGGTCAGGCGCGGCGACGCGACCTTGCCTGCACTCGCGGTGGTACCCGATGCTCACCGCGAGAAAGACGAGACGGTCATCGGCCGCATCAACGCGGTGCTGCAGGTGAAGCCGGACGCCTACGCGGCGTTTTTCACCGAGACCCGCTATGGATTCCTTGAAAGCGGAGCCAGGGCGTTGTACAAGACCTGGGACATGTCCGTCTTTACACTGAAAATGCTCGGCAAGATGATCGTCGGTGAAGTATCCCTGAAGAATCTGTCCGGGCCGATTACGATCGCCGATTATGCGGGGCAGTCGGCGCAGAGCGGAGCTGTTTCGTACTTGATGTTTCTTGCCCTCATCAGCATCAGTCTCGGTGTGCTCAATCTCCTGCCGGTGCCCTTATTGGATGGCGGACATTTGATGTATTATACGGTCGAGATTTTCAAAGGCAGTCCGGTATCGGACCGGGCCATCGAGATCGGGCAGCATGTAGGCATGGCCCTGCTGTTCACATTGATGGTCTTCGCCCTCTATAACGATATAAATCGACTACTTGCCGGCTGATTCATGTCCTGGCTTCGCATTGCCGCGCTGCTGATGCTCATACACGCGGTCCCGGCAACGGCGATAGACTCGTTCATCATCAAAGATATCCGGATAGAAGGCATACAGCGCACCGAGGCCGGCACGATCTTCAGCTACCTGCCGGTCAAGGTCGGCGACACGATGACGGAGGAGAAGGCCGCGCAGGCGATCCGCGCGCTGTTCGCCACCGGATTCTTCCGCGACGTCAGCCTGGAGCGCGACGGAGACGTGCTGGTGGTGGTGGTGCAGGAGCGTCCCTCGGTCGCGCAGATCGATTTTACCGGGACGCGGGAGTTCAACCGCGACCAGCTCATCACCGGGATGCGCCAGATCGGCCTGGCGGAAGGACGCATCTTTGACCGGGGGTTGCTCGAGAAAGCGGAACAGGAGCTCAAACGCCAGTATCTGAGCAAGGGTTACTACGCGGTCGGCGTCAGCACCACGGTCACTCCGCTCGAGCGCAACCGCGTTTCTCTCAACTTCACCGTGGATGAAGGGCAGGTCGCCAAGATCCGACAGATCAACATCATCGGCGCGCAAGCATTCCGCGAGAAAGACCTCCTGAGCGTGTTCGTCCTGCGGACTCCCGGCCTGATGACCTGGTTCAGCAAGCAGGACCAGTATTCACGGCAGAAGCTGTCCGCCGACCTGGAATCGCTGCGCTCCTACTACCTCGACCGGGGGTATCTGGAGTTCAACATCGAATCGACGCAGGTCTCGATCACCCCGGACAAGCAGGACATCTACATAACCATAAACATCAGCGAAGGCGCAAAGTACACGGTATCCGATATCAAGGTGGCCGGCGAGAAGCTGATTCCGGAGGACGAAATCCGTAAGATGATTCAGCTCAAGACGGGAGAGGTGTTCTCGCGCAGCCGCCTTACTGAAAGCACCAAGCTCATGTCCGAACGCCTTGGCAACGACGGGTACGCCTTTGCCAACGTCAATGCGGTGCCGGAGGTGAACAAGGAGAAGCAGCAGGTTGCATTTACGTTCTTCGTCGACCCGGGCCGCAGAGTCTACGTGCGCCGCATCAACGTTACGGGCAACACGCGCTCCCGCGACGAGGTGATCCGCAGAGAGATGCGGCAACTGGAAGGAGGATGGTATTCGGGCGAAAAGATCACGCTGTCCAAGCAGCGCATCGACCGGCTCGGCTACTTCACGGAGGTCAACGTCGAGACTCCGGCCGTTCAGGGGACGACCGACCAGGTCGATGTGAATGTGTCGGTGGTGGAGAAACCGACCGGCGTGCTGCTGTTGGGAGCCGGCTTCGGCAGCGGCGAGGGACTGCTGCTATCGGGGTCCGTATCGCAGAACAACATCTTCGGCTCTGGGAAGCACCTGACCGCTCAGGTGAATTCGAGCCGGATCAACACCGCCTACGTCCTTTCTTATACGGATCCCTACTGGACCGTGGATGGCGTCAGCCAAGGCTTCGACATCTACCTCAAGAAGCTCAGCGCGTCGGCCAACCTGCTGGGCCGCTACGAGACGAAGACGGCGGGCGGGCAATTTCGCCTGGGTGTTCCAATATCCGAGCGCGATACGATCAATTACGCGGTCGGCGCCGAGCGGACCGAGATCACCACTTTTCCCGACAGCCCCTTGCTGTACGTGGATTATGTGAATACCTTTGGGGCGGAAAATACCAACGTATTTCTCTCTGCGGGCTGGGCGCGCGATGGCCGCGACAGCTTGATCTATCCTACGAAAGGGAGCCTCCACAAGGCGTCGGCGGAGGTTGGCACGCCGATAGGATCGCTGGAATACTACAAGCTCTCCTACCAGTATCAGCGCTACTTCCCGCTCACGCGGCAGATCACGGTCATGCTGAACGGGGAGGCCGGCTACGGCGACGGTTACGGCGACAAGCCCCTGCCGTTCTTCAAGAATTTCTTCGCGGGCGGCGTGAATTCGGTGCGCGGCTTCCGGTCGTTTACCATCGGCCCGAAAGACTCGAACGGCGATCCCCGGGGGGGCAGCCGCAAGCTTCTCGGGAACGCCGAGGTGCTGTTCCCGTTTCCCGGGCTGGAAAACGACCGCTCCGTACGATTGAGCACGTTCTTCGATACCGCCATGGTGGACGACAAGTACAATGCCGATGCCTGGCGTTACTCGGTCGGCGTCGCCGCTCTGTGGGTTTCGCCGCTGGGTCCGCTCAAGGTGAGCATCGGGTATCCGCTGAAAACCCGCCCCCTGGACCGGAAGCAGGTCTTCCAGTTTACGTTCGGCGGTACATTTTGAGCCCGGGGCTGCGCGTGCGTGTAGCCTGAGGGCTTAACCGCAAGGAGACGACATTGAAGCACTTTTACTCGACACTCGCCGCTTTTGTGCTGGCTTTCGGCATTGCGGCGGCCGAGGCTGCGGACGTCAAGATCGGCTTCATAGACGCCGAGCGCATCAACCGCGAATCCGCTCCCGCGGAAAGCGCCACCAAGCGGCTCGAGAAGGAATTCGCCCCGCGGGCGCAGGAATTGCAGCGTCGCGAAGCGCAGATCAAGGGTTTGCAGTCGCAGCTCGAGAAAGACGCGGTCACGATGAGCGAAAGCGACCGCCGCGGAAAGGAACAGGAGCTCGCGCGGATGAGCCTCGATTTTCAGCGCATGCAGCGCGAATACCGCGAGGATCTCAACCTGCGCCGCAATCAGGAGCTGTCTACGCTGTTCGAGCGCGCCAATCGCGTCATCAAGCAGATCGCCGAGGCGGAGAAATTCGATCTGATCCTGCAGGAGGCGGTGTACCGCAGTCCGCGCATCGACATCACCGACAAGGTGCTCAAGGCGCTCGCCGAGAGCAAGTAACGGCGGGCCTCCAGTGGTGCGTGCAGCTTCCCCGCCGTCGCGCCTCACCATACGCGCCAAACGCAAGTTCCACACCCTCCGCGAAGTCGCCCGGCGCCTCGGCGGCGAAGTGGCGGGCGACGCCGATGTCCGCGTGCACCAGGTCGGGAGCCTGGAGAACGCGGGTCCCGGCACTATCGCGTTTCTCGGAAGCGAGCGGTTTCTTCAGCAACTCAGGACGACGCAAGCGGCGGCAGTGATCGTGAACGAAGCCGCCCGAGACGCGACGACGCTGCCGCGTATCGTGTGCGAGAATCCGTATGCGTATTTCGCCCGCGTCTCGGCGCTGCTGAATCCGGCCGCGCCGGCCCGAGCGGGGAGGCACCCCACCGCCGTCGTCGGCAAATCCGCGGTGCTCGCGCCCGGCGTGGAAATCGGAGCGCACGCGGTCATCGGGGAGAAGGCCGTCGTCGGCGCAGGAAGCATCATCGGCGCGGGCTGTTTCATCGGGGAGGAGACCGCAATCGGCAGCGCGACGAGACTGTATCCCAACGTCACGGTCTACCATCGCTGCGTGATCGGCGATCGCGTCATCGTTCATTCGGGCGTTGTGATCGGCGCGGACGGGTTCGGCATCGCAATGGAGCAGGGGCGGTGGCTGAAAGTGCCTCAGATCGGGCGGGTGGTGATCGGGAACGACGTCGAGATCGGCGCCAACACGACAGTGGACCGGGGAGCGATCGACGATACGGTGATCGAGGACGGGGTGAAGCTGGACAATCAGATTCAGGTGGGCCATAACGTTCGCATCGGGGCCCATACCGCGATCGCCGCGTGCGCCGGAATTGCCGGCAGCGCGCGCATCGGGCGTTACTGCAGAATCGGCGGTGCATCGGGCATCTTCGGCCACACCGTCATCGCCGACCACGTCGAGATCTCATCCCACACGCTGATCATGAAATCGATAGACAAGCCGGGAGTCTATACGGGCGCGTATCCCTTCGAGGCCAATGCGAACTGGAGGAAGAACGCCGCCCAGCTGCGCCATCTGAGCGAGCTGGCCGAGCGCCTGCGCGCGCTGGAAAGGAAGATCTTGACGCCGGAAAGGAGCAAGCCGTGAGCAGCATGGACATCAACGAAGTGCTGCAATATCTTCCGCACCGCTACCCGTTCCTGCTCATCGATCGGGTGCTTTCCTGCGAGCTGGGGAAGAGCATCATCGCGTTGAAGAACGTGACCATGAATGAGCCCTTCTTCACCGGGCACTTCCCGCGGCGCCCCATCATGCCGGGCGTTCTGATCATCGAGGCGCTCGCCCAGGCGGCGGCGATCCTGTCGTTCCGGACGATGGACCACAAGGCGGACGACCGCCTCATCTACTACTTCGTTGGCATAGACCGGGCGCGCTTCAAGCGCCCGGTCCTTCCCGGCGACACGCTTACGCTCGAGGTGGCGCTCAAGCGCCATGCGCGGAACATGTGGTTGTTCAGCGGCACGGCGAAGGTGGGCGACGCGGTCGCCTCGGAAGCCGACTTGATGTGCACCATCCGTTTGATCGACGAGACCAAGAGCGGTGAATGAGCCTGGGGCGACCGTCGAGCGCTGACCGCCTTGCGGGCGATATGATCCATCCGTCCGCCATCGTTCATGAGGGCGCGGAAATCGGTGACGAGGTCGCGATCGGGCCGTACGCCGTGATCGGGCCCCACGTGCGAATCGGCCCGCGCTGCAGCATCGGTCCGCACGCCGTCATTACCGGACACACGCGCATCGGCGCGGGCAACCGCATCTTCCAGTTCGTTTCGCTCGGAGAGATCCCCCAGGACAAGAAGTATGGCGGGGAGCCGACGCGGCTGGAAATAGGCGACAACAACGTCATTCGCGAGTTCTGCACGTTCAACTGCGGAACCGTGCAGGACGCCGGCGTAACGCGGGTCGGCGACGACAACTGGGTCATGGCGTACGTCCATCTGGCCCACGACTGCCAGATCGGCAGCCACACGGTATTCGCCAACAATGCGCAGCTCGCCGGTCACGTGCGCGTGGACGACTACGCGATCCTCGGCGGGTTCACCGAGGTGCACCAGTTCTGCCGCATCGGAGCCCACAGCATCACCGCGCTGGGGACGGTGGTGCTGCAGGACGTTCCGCCGTTCGTCATGGCGTCGGACAACACCGCGCGCCCCTACGGGATCAACGTCGAGGGTCTCAAGCGGCGCGGCTTCGTCCCCGCCACTGTGACCCGCCTGAAGCGCGCCTACAAGACGCTCTACAAATCCGGGCTGACTCTGGAGCAAGCGCGCCGCGAGCTCACGCGCCAGGTCGCCGACTGCCCGGAGGTGCAGCTCGTCCTCGACTTCCTGGCCGGATCCAAGCGCGGCATCATTCGATAGGATTCCCGCGTGTCCAGCCCGCCCGTCACGATCGGCATGGTAGCGGGCGAAGCCTCCGGCGACCTGCTGGGCGCACACCTTATCCGGGCGGTGACGGCGCACCTGCCGCAGGCGCGGTTCATCGGCATCGGGGGCCCGAAGATGCGTGCGGCCGGGATGCAGGTGTTGTATCCCGCCGAAAAGCTGGCGGTGCGCGGCTATGTCGAAGTGCTGCGGCATTACCTGGAGATCCTCGGTATCCGGCGCCGCCTCGCCAAGCACTTCCTGCGCGAGCGGCCGGCGCTGTTCATCGGCGTGGACGCGCCGGATTTCAATCTCGATCTGGAGCTGCGGCTGAAAAGCGCCGGCGTGCCTACCGTGCACTACGTGAGCCCGTCGATCTGGGCCTGGCGCGGGGGGCGCATCCGCAAGATCCGGCGCGCAGTGTCCAAGATCCTTCTGGTATTCCCCTTCGAGCTGGCCATCTACGAGCGTGCGGGCATTCCCGCGGCTTACGTCGGGCATCCGCTCGCCGACATGCTGGCCGATTTCCCGGGTCGCGCGGCGGTGCGCGAGCAACTGCGGCTGCCGCCCACAGGAACGGTTATCGCGCTGCTGCCGGGTAGCCGCGTGAGCGAGCTGCAGCAGATGGGAGGACTCTTCGTGGATACGGCGCGCCGGATCGCCGAGATCATTCCCGATACCGTGTTCCTCGTGCCGCTCGCGACGCGCGAGACTCGCGACCTGTTCGAGACCGAACTGCTGGAACGCGAGACCGGGGAGATGCGGCTGACCGTGCTGTTCGGCCATGCGCACGAAGCGATGGCCGCCGCCGATGTCGTGCTCACCGCTTCGGGAACCGCCACCCTGGAGGCGGCGCTGCTCAGGCGGCCGATGGTGATCGCCTACCGCGTGCCGCGCGTGTCCTATTGGCTGATGAAGCCCCGCGGTTACCTGCCCTACGTCGGCCTGCCCAACGTTCTCGCGGGTGAATTCGTGGTGCCCGAGTTGCTGCAGGATCAGGCTACGCCGGAAAATCTGGCGGGCGCTGTGACCAAGTTGGTCGGCGATCAGGAACTGCGCCGGAGCCTGGAGACGCGCCTCGGCGAACTCGGCAACGACTTGCGTCAGAATACGGCCGAGCGAGTGGCGCGGGAAGTACTGTCCGTGCTGGAGAGCGGGGCGTGAGCGGCCCTCAGCTCATGTGCGGGATCGACGAGGCGGGCCGCGGGCCGCTGGCGGGGCCGGTCTTCGCCGCCGCTGTCATTCTGGATCCCCTGATGCCGATCGCCGGTCTCGCGGACTCCAAGCAGCTTTCGGAGCAGGATCGGACCACGCTGGCGGCGGAAATCAAGGCGCGCGGGGTCGCCTGGGCGATTGCGAGCGCGAGCGTGGAAGAGATCGATACGCTCAATATCCTGCGCGCGAGCCTGCTTGCGATGCGGCGCGCGGTGGGGTTTCTCAGCGTCGCTCCGTGCGAGATCCTGGTGGATGGGGTGCATACCCCCGGCCTTCCGATACCGACCAGAACGATCGTCAGAGGAGACCAGACGGTAGCCGCGATCGCGGCAGCGTCGATATTGGCGAAGGTCGCGCGCGACGGAGAAATGTTGTGCCTGCACCGGTTGCACCCGCATTATGGGTTCGACCGGCACAAGGGCTATTCAACGCCGGATCATCTGGAGGCGCTGCGGCAGCACGGCGCCTGCCCCGCGCATCGCCGTGGCTTCGCTCCGGTGCGCGCCGTGCTCGACCTCGAGTTATGGCCGCTGCAGAACCTCGGAAAAACCGCTTAACCGGGGCAACGTCCTACGCGAGCTCTGCCAGCAATCGGCGCAGGCTTGTGCGCTCGTGGCCGACAGTCACGAGATGCCGGCGGGAGCGGCATTGCGCCTTGAGCTGGCGATAGAATTCCGGGTCGCTCTCGGCACGCCACAGCAGGCGCGCGAGTGCATGCTCATCGCCCACCGGGTAGTAGCCGGGATAGCGTTTCCCGAGCATGCCGATATTGCCGGATATGCGCGATGCCACCACGGGCACGCGCGCGGCGAGCGCTTCTGACACAACGTTCGCTCCGCCTTCCATGCGCGAGCTGATCACCATCAGGCGGCCGCGCGCCAGAACGGCCAACGCCTTCCGGTGTGAAAGCTCGCCGAGCCAGCGATAGCGCGGCTCGCGCGCGGCCCAGCGCCGTGCCTCTTCCGCCATTGCGGGATTCATCGGGCCACCGAGGTGCGTTACGGCGATACGGCTCTCGGCCGGCAGATGGGCGAGCGCCGCGGCGCACCGGAACGGATCCTTCTCCTCGCGCAGATGTCCGCTCACCACCACTTCGAAGCAGCGCTTGAGCGGCGATGGGGCCGTGGCCACCGGCGCCGACTGGTAGACGACGCGGGTCCGCGCACGCAAGGGCGGCGGCAGCTCGTCCAGCCCCTCGTCCTGCAGCACCACCATGCGGCTGGCAAGCTGCAACGACTTGCGGGCGTCGTCGTCGGTGCGGATATCGCGATAGAGATCGGTGCCCGTCAAGACGAGAATCAAGGGGTGGTCGGGAAAAGCGCCTGCGAAGCGGCTGATCGAGTCGTGACTGCGACGCGCGTGCAGGGCGATCATCACGTCCGCCGGCGACCCGTTCCAGGAGACCTGGACTTCAACTCGGTGGCCGAGATCGCGCAGCAACGTCGCCCACCGCGAGGCGGTATTCCGGTTGCCGTGCCGGGAGCGCGCGGCCGCTGGTGTGACGATGGTGACTTTCACCGCACGGAATCTACAGGAGCTTTGCCCGTCGGGCTCCCTGGAGAAGACGACTTGCGAATTTTCATCAGCAGAAGATATCTTGATTGCGCCCCGCTTTGCATAGTGTCGCAGCTGCGTGGGAGTTGTCCCTGGAGCGGCTCTCTTGTGAATTCTCTGCTGTCGATCCAATATTAGGGTTCGTCGGGCCGTAAGGCCCGCGTACCCCTCACTATAGCCGACGGCGCAATTGCACGGGAAACCCGAAACCTCCGAGCTGCGGCGGATGCTGCTGGATGCGCGCCGCCGCACCTTGGCGCTGGCGCAGGATCTCACCGGCGAACAGCTGCTGGGGCCCCGGCTTTCGATCGTCAACCCCCCGCTATGGGAAGTCGGGCATCTGGGGTGGTTCCAGGAACGTTGGTGCCTGCGTTACCGGGACGGCCACCCACTCTACCCATCGCGGCTTGCGGGTGCGGACGCGCTCTACGACTCGGCCGCTGTCGCGCACGACACGCGGTGGGATTTGCCGCTGCCGGGTTTCGACGCGACGCTTGCTTACTTGCAGCAGGTTCTCGAACAGGTCCTGGAGCGTATCGAGCGCGAAGGTCACACCGCGCATATGCGTTATTTCTGCCAGCTCGCCGCGTTCCATGAGGAAATGCACTGCGAGGCCTTTACTTATACGCGTCAGACCCTCGGTTACGGGGCTCCCCGTGCAGATGCGGGCGGCGCCTTCCCGGGCACGGGTCCGCACCTGGGCGACGTCGAAGTCGCGGGCAGCGATTTTCTGCTCGGAGCCGATCCCCGGGGCGACGGTTTCGCGTTCGACAACGAGAAATGGGCTCATCCGGTACGCGTGCCGTCGTTTCGCATCGCGCGCGCGCCAGTCACGAACGCCGCTTTCTCCGCGTTCGTCGACGAAGGTGGTTACCGGCGGCGCAACTCGTGGAGCGAGGCCGGCTGGCGGTGGCGGGAGCAGGCGCGCGCAGAAGGCCCGGTCTACTGGCGTCGCGAGAATGGCGCGTGGACCGAGCGCCGCTACGACTGCTGGGCGCCGCTGCGTCCTCACGCCGCGATCATCCACGTCGGCTGGTTCGAGGCCGACGCCTATTGCCGTTGGGCGGGCCGGCGGCTGCCGACCGAAGCAGAGTGGGAGACAGCGGCGGCGTCTTCGCCCGCCGCCGGCGGAAAACGAACCTACCCCTGGGGTGAATCACCGCCCGGACCGGAACGCGCGAATCTGTACGGGGCGCTCGGGGAGACGTGCGACGTGGCGGCTTTTCCTGAAGGCGACAGCGCATGGGGCTGTCGCCAGATGTTCGGGAACGTCTGGGAATGGACAGACGACTGGTTTGCCCCCTATCCGGGCTTCGTGCGCGATCCCTACAAGGAATACTCCGAACCCTGGTTCGGCGACCACAAAGTCCTGCGCGGCGGCTGTCATGCCACGCGTTCCGGCCTGCTGCGCAATACCTGGCGCAATTTCTATATGCCGGACCGGCGCGACGTGTTCGCCGGGTTTCGTACCTGTGCGTTATGAAAGCCATCCGCTCCGCGGACAATCCACGGTTCAAGGTCCTGCGCAAGCTCGTCCAGTCATCTCAGGAGCGGAAAAAAACCGGGCTGTCGGTGCTCGACGGGACGCACCTGGTGGGCGCGTATCGCGAACATGTGGGGCTGCCGGAACAGGTTGCGGTGAGCAGCTCCGGTCGCGCCGATGTCGAAGTGCAGGCATTGCTGGCGCGGCTTCCCGGCGTGGAGCAGCTGGAGCTGCGGGATGAGTTGTTCGAGAAGGTTTCCTCGGTCGTTACGCCGACAGGCATCATCGGGCTCGTCAGAACGCCTCAGCCCGAACTCGTGGCGCGAGAGCTGGGCGCATGCGTCCTGGTCGAGGAGTTGCAGGATCCGGGCAACCTCGGTTCCATCCTGCGCTCAGCCGCAGCGTCGGGAATTGCCGACGTGCTGCTGTCGAAGAACTCCGTGCGCGCCTGGTCGCCGCGGGTTCTGCGCGCTGCGATGGGAGCCCATTTCCTGCTGCGCGTGCACGAGGACGCGGATCTAGCGGCGGTGGTGCAGCAGTTCCAGGGCAAGGTGATCGCGACGAGCCCGCGAGGACGGCCGTTGTTCGAAGCCGACCTGAGCGGCAACGTTGCGCTCGTTTTTGGAAACGAAGGCGGCGGAATCTCGCCTGGCCTGCTCTCCGTAGCGCACACGGTCGTTACCGTCCCGATGCCGGGCAGGGCTGAGTCTCTCAACGTCGCCGCGGCCGCGGCGGTGTGCCTGTTCGAGCGAGTGCGCCAGATGAGCGCTAGTAGATCCGGCGCGTGAGCCGGGCCGCCTGCAATATCGTGGTCGCGAGCTCCTCGACAGACTTGCTGGTGGTGTCGAGGTAAGGTATGCCGTCCTGCCGCATCAGCGCCTCGGCTTCGCGGATCTCGAACTCGCAATTGCCCAGAGTCGCGTATTTGCTGCCCGGCCTGCGCTCGGTGCGTATCTGCTGCAGGCGCTCCGGCTTGATCGTGAGTCCGTAGAGCCGGCCGCGCAACTGACTCAGCTCCGAAGGGAGCTGCATGCGCGCGAAATCGTCGGGGGTCAGCGGGTAGTTCGCGGCACGGATGCCGAACTGCATCGCCAGGTAGAGGCAGGTCGGCGTCTTGCCGCTACGCGAGACGCCGACCAGGATGATGTCGGCTTCACCAAGATCGCGGCGGGCGAGGCCGTCGTCGTGGGAGAGGGTAAAGTTCACTGCCTCGATGCGGTGGTGATAGTTCACGAAATCCGAGACATTGTGGGTGCGCCCCACCGCGTGCGAGGCGTGCAGCCCCAGCTCGCGCTCGAGAGGGCCGATGAACATCTCGAAGCAGTCCAGGAAGAGAGCATTGGCGCGTCCCACCACCTGCGCGATCTCGGTTCGCGCGAGGGTGCTGATGACGAGCGGGCGTACGCCATCCTCGGCGGCCTGCTGGTTGATCTGCTTCACGACGTCCTGTGCTTTCTCGATCGAATCCACAAACGGCAGGGTCACCTCGTCGAAGCGCACCTCGTCGAACTGCGTGAGCAAACTGTGCCCCAGCATCTCGGCCGTGATGCCGGTGCGGTCGGACACGAAGAAGGCGGCGCGTTTCTGGGTCACAGGAGTGGTCCCCAACGGTAGGATTTGTCGATAAAATACGCCGTCGCGCGCAGACCCACAATCTTCCTTGCGGCGCGGGAAAACCTCGAGACATCGACATGAATCGAAGAGCAGGCAAGCTAAAGGGGGCCGCGCGGCCCGCGCGCGCGGCGCGCTCGGTGAAGTATGTCTATCGCTTCGACGAAATCCGGCTCGCCGAACGGATGGCGGGATCGAAGGACGGCCTGCGGGGACTTCTCGGCGGCAAGGGCGCGAACCTCGCGGAGATGACGAAGCTGAAGCTGCCGGTGCCGCCGGGATTCGTGATCACGACCAGGGCGTGCAACGCGTTCCTCGCGGCGGGCGGCCAGTTTCCGAAGGGCATGTGGGAGCAGGCGCTGGCGGCGGTGCGCGATCTCGAGCGCGCTACCGGCAAACCCTTCGCCGATCCCGCCAATCCGCTACTGGTGTCGTGCCGGTCGGGCGCGAAATTCTCCATGCCCGGCATGATGGATACCGTGCTCAACATCGGGATGAACGATGAGGTCGCCGCGGGCCTCGCGCGCATTACGGGCGACGAGAGGTTCGTCTACGACGCCTATCGCCGGCTCGTGCAGATGTTCGCAACGGTCGTGCTCGAGGTGGCGCCTGGCCCGTTCGAGGCCCTGCTCTCGCAGCATCGCTCCCGGCGCGGCGTGTGGAACGACGCCGAGCTTCCGGCCGAAGACCTGAAAACGATCACCGCGGGCTTCAAGAAGATCGTCCACGAGCAGGCGGGCCGGACGTTTCCCGAAGACGCTCTGGAGCAGCTCGAGCTCGCGACTATGGCCGTATTCCGCTCGTGGACCGGCAAGCGCGCGATCGACTATCGCAACGCCGCCGGAATCGCTCACGACCTGGGCACGGCGGTCAACGTCGTCGCCATGGTGTTTGGCAATCTCGGGAACGATTCCGGAACGGGCGTGATGACCACCCGCAACGTCACGAACGGAGAGAACGAGCTGGAAGGCGATTTCCTCGTGAACGCGCAGGGCGAGGACGTCGTCGCGGGAACCCGCAGGACGCTCCCGATCGCCGAGCTCGGGCGCGTCATGCCGCGGGTCGACAAGGAGCTGCGGCGCGTCGCGCGCATGCTCGAAAAGCACTACCGCGAGGTGCAGGACATCGAGTTCACGATCGAGCGCGGCAGGCTCTACCTGCTTCAAACGCGGGACGCCAAGCGCACCGCCCGCGCCGCGATCCGCATCGCCGTCGATCTCGCGCGCGAGCGGCTGATCAGCAGGGCCGAGGCGGTACAGCGAGTGAAGCCCGAGCACGTCGATTTCTTCCTGCATCCGCAGCTCGACGGGGCCGCGCGCGACGCCGCGAAACAAAAGGGGACTCTGATCGCCGAAGGGCTGAACGTATCTCCCGGCGCGGCAATCGGCTGTATCGTTTTCGACGCCGACAGCGCGGTGCACTGGGCGCAGCAGCTCAAGAAGAAGGTGATTCTGGTGCGGCCCGAGACACGGCCTGACGACGTGCACGGCATGCTCGCCGCGCAAGGCGTGTTGACGAGCCGGGGCGGGCGCACCAGCCACGCGGCGCTGGTAGCGCGCCAATTCGGCATCCCGGCGGTGGTGGGCGTGACCGACCTCGAGGTTGACGTGCAACGGCGCGAACTGCGCGCCCCTCGCGGGCTCGTCCTGAAGGAAGGTGACTGGCTCTCGCTCGACGGCGCGACAGGCGAGGTGTATGCGGGAGAACTGAAGACGGTCATCCCAGACGTTACCGACCGCTATTTCATCGAGCTGCTGTCGTGGGCCGACGGCTTCCGCCGGCTCGGGGTGTGGGCGAATGCGGACGATGCGCGCGACGCCGAGCGCGCCCGCAAGTTCGGCGCGCAAGGCATCGGCCTGTGCCGCACCGAGCACATGTTCTTCGAGCCGGCGCGCCTGCCCATCGTGCGAGAGACGATTCTCGCCCCGGACGCCGCGGCGCGCGCCGAACACCTGGCGAAGCTCCTGCCGATGCAGCGCGACGACTTCATCGGCCTCTTCCGGGCGATGGACGGCCTGCCGGTCACGATCCGCCTGATCGATCCGCCGTTGCACGAGTTCCTGCCGGGCCGGGACGAGATCAAGAGCGAGATCGCCGAGCTCGAGACGCGGATCAAGGCCGACAACGGGGACGCGCAGGCGATCGCACGCGAGCTCGCCGCGAAGCGGAAAGTGCTCGAGAGAGTCGAGGCCCTGCGCGAGCAGAACCCGATGCTTGGCCTGCGCGGAGTGCGCCTCGGCCTGCACATGCCCGAGCTGGTGCGCATGCAGATGCGGGCGATCGTGGAGGCGGCCTGCGCCTGCGCGCGCGAGGGCGTAAAGCTCAAGCCCAAGATCATGATCCCGCTCGCCGCGACCAGCAGCGAGCTCAGGGCCGGTCGGGAGCTGCTGGAAGACGAGGGGCGCAAGGTTCTCGCCGAGCAGGGCATAAAGCTCGCGTATCAGTTCGGAACCATGATCGAGGTGCCGCGCGCGGCCCTCGTCGCCGATCGCATCGCCGAGTTCGCCGAATTCTTCTCTTTCGGCACCAACGATCTCACCCAGACCACTTTCGGCATTTCGCGCGACGACGCGGAAACGGGCTTCCTGAGCGACTACCTCGAAAAGGGCATCCTTGCGGTCAATCCTTTCGCGACGATCGACGAGAGCGGGGTGGGGCGCCTCATGGAGATCGGCGTGAAGCTCGGACGCGGGCGGCGCAAGGGACTCGAGGTCGGGATCTGCGGGGAACACGGTGGCGATCCCGCGAGCATTGACTTCTGTCACCGGACGGGCCTGGACTACGTATCGTGCTCCCCATACCGCGTGCCGGTCGCGCGACTGGCTGCGGCGCATGCTGCGCTCGTGGAGGGACCGGCGCGCGTGAAGCGGGTCCCCCCGTCGTGAGCCGCCGCGGCGGGAGCGTTTGACAGGTCACGCCACGCGCGGGAATTTTCCGGTCCAACTCCTTGGACGCGGCCGGGTTTTTCGATAAAATAGGCAAACCGCTGGCCTATGCGATGACGACTAAGTACATCTTTGTCACAGGTGGTGTAGTTTCCTCCCTGGGCAAAGGCATCGCCGCCGCCTCACTTGCCGCCGTCCTCGAAACACGCGGCCTCAGAATCTCGATGGTCAAGCTGGATCCATATCTCAACGTGGATCCCGGGACCATGAGCCCCTTCCAGCACGGGGAAGTCTTCGTGACCGAAGACGGGGCGGAGACCGATCTCGATCTCGGCCACTACGAGCGCTTCATCCAGGCCAAGATGAGCAAGCGCAACAACTTCACCACCGGGCAGATTTACGAAAGCGTGATCAAGAAAGAGCGCCGCGGCGACTATCTCGGCGGCACGGTGCAAGTCATTCCCCACATCACCGACGAGATCAAGCAGTTCATCAGGCGCGGGGCAGGAGAGGCGGAAGTCGCCATCGTCGAGATCGGCGGCACGGTGGGCGATATCGAATCGCTGCCCTTCCTAGAGGCGATCCGGCAGATGGCGATCGAGCTGGGGCGGGACAACTATTGCTTCATCCACCTCACGCTGGTGCCGTATGTGGCTGCGGCGGGCGAGATCAAGACCAAGCCCACCCAGCATTCGGTGAAGGAGCTGCGCGAGATCGGGATCCAGCCCGACGTGCTTTTGTGCCGCGCCGACCGCGCGTTGCCGGACGACGAGCGCAGGAAAATCGCCCTGTTTACCAATGTGCCGGTGGAGGCGGTGATCTCGGCTGCCGACGTCGACAGCATCTACAAGATTCCGGTAATGCTGCACCGGCAGGGGCTCGATCAGATCGTCTGCCGCAAGCTCAGCCTCGATCCGCAGCCCGCGAATCTCGCGACGTGGGAGAAGCTCATCTACGCGTTCGAGCACCCGCAGCGCGCCGTCAGCATCGCGCTCGTCGGCAAGTACGTCGATCTCACGGAGTCGTACAAGTCTCTCACCGAGGCGCTGATACACGCGGGGATACATACCGGAGCAAAGGTCAAGATCAATTACATCGATTCCGAAGGCATAGAGAAATCCGGCACCGGCGGGCTCTCGGGCATGGATGCGATCCTCGTGCCGGGGGGCTTCGGGCAGCGCGGGGTCGAAGGCAAGATCAAGGCGATCCGGCATGCGCGGGAGCACGGCATTCCATACCTGGGCATTTGCCTGGGCATGCAGCTCGCCGTGATCGAGTATGCGCGTGCGGTGACGGGATTGGCGAATGCCCACAGCACGGAATTCGAACCGGATACGCCGCACCCGGTGATCGCACTCATCACAGAGTGGCAGGACCGGGATGGCAGGATCGAGCGCCGAGACGTAACGTCGGAGCTGGGCGGCACCATGCGCCTCGGCGGGCAGGAGTGCGTATTGGAACCGGATTCGATGGTGCATCGCATTTACGGGCAGGAGCGCGTGACGGAGCGCCATCGCCACCGTTACGAAGTGAACAACCATTACGTGCCCCGACTCGCGCAATCCGGCCTGAGGATCAGTGGAAAATCCATCAAAGACGGCTTGTGCGAAATGATCGAGTTGCCGGGGCATCCGTGGTTCGTAGGCTGCCAGTTTCACCCGGAGTTCACTTCGAATCCACGGCAAGGGCACCCGTTGTTCAAGGCGTTCATCCAGGCGGCCCTGGCCCGATCGCGACCGGTGCCGGCCGAAGCCATGGAAGAGCCGGGACGGCTGAAGAGCATTGCCTGACAGTCGCGGTCAACCGGAAGAACATCCATGAAGCTGTGCGGATTCGAAGCTGGCCTAGACAAGCCGCTCTTTGTCATCGCGGGCCCGTGCGTAGTGGAGTCGCGACAGCTCGCCATCGATACTGCGGGCGAACTCAAGCAGACGTGCGCGGACATCGGCCTGCCTTTCATTTACAAGTCGTCGTATGACAAGGCCAACAGAACGTCCCTGAAATCCTTCCGCGGCCTGGGTATCGAGGAAGGCCTGAGGATACTGGACGAAGTCAAAAGGCAGATTGGCGTTCCAGTACTGACCGATGTCCACGAAATGGATGAGATCGCGGCCGCGGCGGACGTCGTGGATGTGCTGCAGACGCCGGCGTTTCTCTGCCGCCAGACCAACTTTATTTGCGCCGTAGCGGCCACCGGCAAGCCGGTGAACATCAAGAAGGGGCAGTTTCTTGCGCCGGGCGACATGAAGAACGTCGTGGAAAAGGCGAAGTCGGCGAGCAAGCGCGACAATATACTGGTGTGCGAGCGCGGCGTTTCTTTCGGCTATAACACTCTCGTGTCGGACATGCGCTCGCTCATGATCATGCGCGAGACCGGGTGCCCCGTCGTATTCGACGCTACCCACTCGGTCCAGCAGCCCGGAGGACAGGGCACTTCGAGCGGGGGGCAGCGCGAGTTCGTGCCGGTGCTCGCGCGCGCGGCCGTTGCGAGCGGTATTGCCGGCTTGTTCATGGAAACCCACCCCGATCCGGCGAAGGCGCTCTCGGACGGCCCCAACGCCTGGCCGTTGAAGCTCGTAAGGCCGCTCCTGGAGACGCTCAAGGCGCTGGACACCATGATCAAGAGTCGTCCTCGCGCCGAAGATCTGCTGTGACGTGCGCGAGATCTGCAACGCGGTGAAGGGAAAATTCCCCTCGTCGCTTGTCTGAAAGACAGGGCGGTGTGGTCATCATCCTGCAAGAGCCCATAACAATCGATCAGGAAGAACAATGAGTGCGATCGTCGATGTGATAGCAAGGGAGATTCTGGATTCCCGCGGCAACCCCACGGTCGAGGCCGACGTGCTGCTCGAATCCGGCGTGATGGGACGGGCTGCCGTACCGTCGGGCGCGTCCACGGGCAGCCGGGAAGCGATCGAGCTGCGCGACGGCGATGCCGGTCGCTATGGCGGCAAGGGCGTGCTCAAGGCGGTGGAAAACGTCAACACCGAAATCTGCGAAGCCATCATCGGCGTCGATGCGACCGAGCAGAGCTTCGTCGACAAGACGTTGATCGACCTGGACGGCACCGAAAACAAATCGCGACTCGGCGCCAATGCGATCCTGTCCGTATCTCTGGCGGTCGCCAAGGCGGCCGCCGAGGAATCCGGCCTGCCGCTGCACCGGTATCTCGGAGGGGCAGGCGCGATGTACATGCCGGTGCCGATGATGAACGTGATCAATGGCGGGGTGCACGCCAACAACGGGCTCGATCTGCAGGAGTTTATGGTCGTTCCGCTCGGCATGCCGTCGTTCCGCGAGGCCCTCCGCTGCGGGGCCGAGATATTTCAGGCGCTGAAGAAACTCCTCCAGGACAGGGGGCTGCCCACCGCGGTGGGTGATGAGGGGGGATTTGCACCCCGGCTGACCAAGCACGAAACGGCCATCAAGACCGTAATCGAGGCGATCGAAGCGGCGGGCTATCGCCCCGGCGAACAAGTCGCGCTCGCGCTCGATTGCGCAAGCTCCGAGTTCTACGAGGGCGGGGAGTACACCCTGGCTTCCGAGGGCCTCACCATGAGCGCGGAGCAGCTCGTCGACTATCTCGCGGCCTGGGTCGACAAGTATCCCATCATCAGTATCGAGGACGGCATGGCGGAAGGGGACTGGGACGGCTGGAAGCTGCTCACGCGGCGCCTCGGCAAAAAGGTACAGCTGGTGGGGGATGACCTGTTCGTTACCAACACGCGCTTCCTGAAGCAGGGGATCGACACGGGGGTGGCCAACTCGATTCTCATCAAGATCAATCAGATCGGCACGCTCACCGAGACCTTTGCCGCCATCGAGATGGCCAAGCGCGCCAGCTACGCGGCGGTCGTTTCGCACCGGTCCGGGGAAACCGAAGACACGACCATAGCCGACATCGCGGTCGCCACCAATGCGTTGCAGATCAAGACCGGGTCGCTCGCGCGCTCCGACCGGCTCGCGAAGTATAACCAGCTGCTGCGCATCGAAGAAGATTTGGGAGAGACCGCCGCCTATCCCGGCCGTGGGGCGTTCTATCAGCTGCGCTGAAAACTTCAACACATGAGGCTGCTCGCGCTGACCCTCGCTGTGTTGATACTGCTGGTTCAGTATCCGCTGTGGCTCGGCAAAGGCGGATGGCTGCGGGTGCGGGAGGTTGACCACCAGATCCGGTCCCAGCACGAGGCTAACCGGCAGTCCCAGGCGCGCAACGGCGCGCTGGAGGCCGAAGTGCAGGACCTGAAGGTCGGGCTGGAAGCGGTCGAGGAACGCGCCCGCAGCGAGCTGGGCATGATCAAGGAAAATGAGATTTTCTTCCAGCTGCTCGAAGAAGCACCGCCGGCACGCTCGCCTGCTCGCGCGCAATGAGCCCGGCAGCGCTTTGCGCGCATAGCCCAACGCTCGAACAGTGACTGCCCGAAAAATCGACGGAACCGCCGTCGCAAGCCAGGTCTACTCGGCGGTAGCTGACCGCGTAAAAGTCCTTGCAGCAATCGGGATCAAGCCGGGGCTCGGGGCCATATACGTTGGCGACAACCCCGCCTCCGGGATGTATCTCCGCAACAAGGTCCGCGCCTGTGCCACGGCCGGGCTGCATTCGGAAGTGCACCGTCTGCCGGCGGACTGCCCCCAGCAGGCCGTGCTCGAAACCATAGAGCGGCTGAACGCGGACCGCGCGATCCACGGCATCCTGGTGCAGCTGCCGCTGCCCGCGCAGCTCGACGGAGACCGGATCACGCAGGCGATCCACCCGGACAAGGACGTGGACGGATTCAACTGGCGCAACCTCGGCGCCTTGCTCGCCGGCCGCACGCTCTTCGAGCCGTGCACGCCGCGCGGCATCGTTGCATTGCTCGATCATGCAGGTGTCCCGATCGAAGGCAGTCACGCGGTTATCGTCGGGCGCAGCGCGATCGTCGGCAAACCCCTTGCGCTGCTGCTGCTCGCCCGCGGCGCCACGGTAACTGCATGTCACACCAAGACCCGGGATCTGGGGCGCTATACGGGCATGGCGGACATACTCGTCGCCGCCGCGGGGCGCCCACAGTTGATTTCCGCACCCATGATCAAACCCGGCGCCGCCGTGATCGACGTCGGGACCAATCGGCTGGACACCGGAAAGCTCGCCGGCGATGTCGATTTCGCCGGGGTCAGCGAGGTGGCCGGCTGGATCACGCCCGTCCCGGGCGGAGTGGGACCGATGACGGTCGCGATGTTGATCGATAACACGCTGCGGGCGGCAGAACGCCTGGCCAGAGCGGGCTGACGCCGTTCAGCAGGTAAATCCGTTGGCGAAGCTGATCAGAAAATCCGGATTCAGATAGGCGCGGAACGCGACATACGTAACCAACGTCGTCAGCAGGGCGATAAGCGCCCATGTCAGCGGCTTGGAGATTCGAAGCGGCGGTGTCATGCCGTCATCAACCGTACAGGCACGGCAAGTGTACACCATCGTGCAAGTGCGGAAGTTTCCGGCCGGCCGTCGGCCAGCGGAAGCGGCGGTGGGCATAAGCAAATAAGGCCAAAGTCTTGAGCCAGCCGTTCCGCTCGGCCATAATTTCAGGTTTTTGATCAACACATTCCCGAGCCGCTCCGCGGCTGCAGGCGGCAACGCAATGGCTTCCCTGGCCTTCGGTTTTTCATTTCCGGACCTATACGATCGGGAAGGGCTGGTGCGTCTGGACGCGGCCTTTCTGTCGTTTCTCGACGAGACCGACAGCGCGTTGCACCAGCGCAGCACGGCGGCGCGCGCCGACCCTGCCGCGCTTACGGTCAAGGAGGAATCCGAGTTGCTCCTCGCGCTCGCGCCGCGGCTGGAGACGTTTATTGCCCGTCTCTTCGGCATCGAGGTGGAAGTGCAGTCCCTCACAGCGCGCCATCACGAGCTGGCGCCGCTTTACACGGTCAAGCGTCTGTTCGTGCAGCGCAAGGCCCTGCACAAGATCAAGCCGCAGGAGGCGGAAGGCATCGACGGTGTAGCGCTGGCGCGCGAGCTCGAACTGGCGTTCCAGGAGCCCTTCACCGAGCTCGCCTTCGCACGCCATGTCACGGACTGGCAGAAAGACGAAAGCGAGCACGCAACCGCGCTCGATGCTGCATTGCGCTATGCCGCGTGGGCTACGCTGTCGTCCGAGGGCAGGCACAAGCACCGCGGCGGCGTGCTCTTCAAGGCGCCAGCCAAGCTCGATCCCCAGCGGCTGGTCCCGGTGATCGCGGACCCGGCCAGGGAATACACGGAATACCGCCTGGGCCCCGAGCATCTGCGCCGACGCGAAGGCTTCAAGCTTACCGATTCGGGTACCGATCTGGCCGGCGCGCTCGATGAGACGAACTACTGCATCTGGTGTCACGAGCAGGGCAAGGATTCGTGCTCGAAAGGTCTGCTGGAGAAGGGAGCGTCGGGCAAGGGCGCGGCGTCCTTCAGGAAGAGCCCGTTCGGGGTGATCCTGGCCGGCTGCCCGCTGGAAGAGAAGATCTCGGAATTCCAGAAGGCAAAGAGCGAAGGCTGCGCGATCGGCGCGCTCGCAATCATCGTCGTGGACAACCCCATGGCTGCGGCGACCGGTCACCGCATTTGCAACGACTGCATGAAATCGTGCATCTACCAGAAACAGGAGCCGGTCAACATCCCGCAGGCCGAGACCCGCACCTTGAAAGATGTGCTGGAGCTGCCCTGGGGATTCGAGATCTACTCCCTGCTCACGCGTTGGAATCCGCTGAACCTGCGGCTGCCCTATCCCAAGGCGGCGAGCGGCAAGCGCGTGCTGGTTGCCGGCATGGGGCCGGCGGGAGCCGCCCTGGCGCACTACCTGATGAACGAAGGCC
>DATFWO010000401.1:0-17556 GCA_035259205.1 Burkholderiales bacterium
GTGTGATCGAGCGCCGCCTGTGCGTTGCCCACCGCGCAGGCGCCGATGCCGTGTCCTCCGAGCGAAGACAACGGCACGCGATAGACCGGGTGCGGATTCGTACGAGCCCCGGGGAAGCGGTCGCCCCCGCGCGCCTCGTACATGCAGAGCGCCTTGTACTCCGGGACGAAGACGTCGTTCGCTACGACCGTCATGCTGCCGGTCGCGCGCATGCCCAGCACCTGCCAGTCGTCGACGATCCCGTACTGCGACTTGTGCAGCAGGCACATGCGATGATCCACGGCGCGCTCGCCCTCGCGCACCGTCACCGCGAGCATGCTCCAGTCGCTCACGTTGACGCAGCTCGAGAAATTCCACCGGCCGCTGATCAGGAAGCCGCCATCCACCCTGGTGCCCCGTCCCTGCGGGTAGGCAATGCCGGAGGCTATCATCGCTTCCGGGTCTCGGCCCCAGACCTCTTCCTGCGCGCGCTCGTCGTACATCGCGAGCATCCAGTGGTGGACCTGCAGATTGGCGAGGTTCCAGGCGGTGGAGGGGCAGCCGCGGGCGAGCTCGAGCGGGAAATCGACGTAGGCGATGAAGTCGAACTCCATGCCGCCCCAGCGCCTGGGCTGCAGCGTGCGGATGAGCCCGGCCGCGTGCAGATCGCGCAGCGTCTCGGGCGGCATGACCCGCGCGTTTTCCGCTTCGGCCGCCCGCTCGCGGAGCCTGGGCACCAGCTCGCGTGCGCGCCGCAGCGCCTCGTCGTAGGCGACGCCGGCGAACTTGGGCGCACCCTGGCGCGGGGCGTTCATCGTGGACAACGCATTTGTCTTCAAGACTGCGCGGCTTTGGCTTTCTTCGCCTTGTCCTTCGACTGGTTGCGCGGCATCTTCGAATAGTCTTCGCCGCCCCATTCGGGCGCCGCTTTCACCCCAAAGAAGTTGAGCTCTATCGTCAGGCCGTCCGGATCCTGGATGAAGAGCTGGAACAGCTCCGCGTCGGGAAAGCTGCGCGGGCGGATCGGGACCTTCAACTTCGTGAGGTGCGCTATGAACTTTTCGGGCTCGGTCGCGAGAAAGGCGACGTGATCGATTACCCCGGAATTGCTCTTCGACGCATTCTTCGGGCTGCCGAGATAGTACAGCTCGGAGTTGGGCACCCCCGCCTGCCCCATGTGGACCTGGATTTTGCCGTTGATGCCCAGCCAGTAGCCGGGGAACGGAAAATCGGGCCGCGGCATCACTTCGAAGCCCAGCACGTTGACGTAGAAATCCTTGGTGCGCTCCAGATCGTTGGCGCGCAAGAGGTAGTGATTCAGTTCGGTTACTGGCATGATGGCTCCTTGCGGGGCCGCGAGCCGGCCCCGCCGTGTACATGATTGTAAGTCGATCTCCGGCGCCCCGCGCCACGGCTTCGAGCTCCGGGCAGCGGGCGGTGGGCCTTGAGCCTTGTGCCCTCAGCTCGGCCCTGAGCCGTCAGCTCGCAGTGCAGGCTCGGAGCTGATAGACGAGAGTCAACGCATGGGAATGCTGGTCGAAGGTGTCTGGAAGGATGTTCCGCGCGATACTCGCCTGACGGGCGGAGAGTTCGTCCGCACCGAGTCCCTGTTCCGCGACCAGGTTACCGCGGACGGCGCTACCGGCTACAGGGCTGAAGCGGGGCGCTATCACCTCTACGTTGCGCTCTCGTGCCCTTGGGCGCATCGGACGGTCGTTTACCGCGCGTTAAAGGGCCTGGAGCAGGCCGTCACTCTGTCGGCGGCCGGCCCGATCAGCGAGCCCAACGGCTGGACCTTCGAGTCGGATCCGGTGAACGGCGCGCGCTATCTCCACGAGGTCTACGTGAAGGCGCGGCCCGGCTATACCGGGCGGGTCACCGTCCCGGTGCTGTGGGACCGCAAGACCGGGACCATCGTCAACAACGAGTCCTCCGAAATCATCCGTATGCTCAATCGGGAGTTCGACGCGCACGCGACCCGGCGGCTGCCCGACATGTATCCGGGGCCGCTGCGCGCGGAGATCGACCGCTGGAACGAGCTGATCTACCGGACCGTCAATAACGGGGTCTACCGCGCCGGGTTCGCCACGGCGCAGGAGAAGTACAAGGACGCCGTGCGCCAGTTGTTCGAGACGTTCGAGACGCTCGAACAGCATCTCGCGCGGTACCGCTACCTCTGCGGAAGGCGGATGACGGAGGCGGACTGGCGCCTGTTCACGACGTTGGTGCGCTTCGATGCGGTCTATCACTATCACTTCAAGTGCAATCTCTATCGCCTGGTGGACTATCCGAACCTGTGGGCGTACACGCGGGAGCTTTACCAGTTTCCCGGCGTCGCTGCGACGGTCGACTTGAAGCAAATCAAGGAACACTACTACGCGAGCCAGCCGCGCGTGAATCCCAGCCGCATCGTCGCGCTGGGCCCGGTGCTGGATGCGAGCGACTTCAGCGAGCCGCACGGGAGGGAGCAGTTGGCAGCGAGGAGCGGGCAGTGAGCGGGCCTTGTGGTTGCTGCCTACCGCTTAAGGGGTGAAGACATGAGCGGGACGTTCAAGGGCCGTCGTGAGGACTACCGGCTCGTCACGGGGCAGGGGCGATATGCCGCGGACTGGAATCTGCCGGGCCAGCTCTACGGCCGTTTCCTGCGCTCGGACCGGGCGCACGCGGACATCGTCGCGCTCAATGCGCAGGCCGCGCTCGCGGCGCCCGGCGTGGTGGCGGTGCTCACCGGCGCCGACACGGCGCGGGAGAACTTCAAGGTCGCGCCCCCGCTCGTAAAATTCCCCGGGAAGGGCGGAACGATGCTCAAGGTGCCGCACCGGGACGTGCTCGCCCATGGGCGGGTGCGCTTCGTCGGCCAGGAAGTGGCGCTCGTCGTGGCGCAAACGCCGCAAGCGGCGCAGGACGCGGTGGATGCGATCGAAGTGGAGTACCGCGACCTGCCGCTGGTGACAGCGGCCGAGGAGGCGCTCGCGCCCGGCGCGCCCCAACTGCATGCCGATATACCCGGCAATCTCTGTTTCGACTTCGAGTATGGAGACGAGGCCAGGACCAGCGCGGCTTTCGCGCGTGCGGCGCACGTCACCAAGGTCACGCTCGAAGCCCAGCGCATGGTCGGCAACCCGATGGAGCCGAAAGCGTGCCTCGCCGCCTACGATGCCGCGACCGACACCTACGACCTCTGGTCGAGCTCGCAGGGTATCTCGCACATCCTCTCCGGGCTCTCCGGCATATTCGGCTTGCCGGAGTCGAAGTTCCGGCCTCGTTTTCAGGATGTAGGTGGCGGATTCGGGATTCGCTCCGATGCTTACGTCGAGTACAGCGCAGCGCTGCTTGCCGCGAGGAGGCTTGGCCGTCCGGTGAAATGGGTGTCGTCGCGGTCCGAGACCTTCCTGAGCGACTACCACGGCCGCGACGTGCAGCTGAACGGGGAGCTGGCGCTCGACGGTGACGGTAATTTTATCGGCATCCGCTTCCGCTGGCTCTGCAACATGGGCGCGTACCTGTCGCAGCCCGGGCCCATCATCAACACGATGACGACGACGGTGCACGCCGTGAATGCCTATCGCATCCCGGCGGCGTACGGGCGCCATAGCCTCGCGTTGACCAACACGACGCCGACGACCGCATACCGCGGGGCAGGGCGGCCCAACGTTTCGTACCTCATCGAAAGGCTGGTGGATGAAGCGGCGCGGGAAACGGGTGTGGACCGGATCGAATTGCGCCGGCGCAACCTCATCCCCAAGGAGGCATTCCCGTACCAGACTCCGACGGCCGTCTACGACAGCGGCGATCCGCCGGGGCTGCTCGATCTCGCGATCGAGCACTCCGGGTGGAAGACCTTCGACGAACGGCGTGCAGGCTCCAAGCGCCGCGGGAAGCTGCGGGGCATCGGCTGCGCGGTCTTCATCGAGCCCTCGGGCGGCGGTTCCGCTCCTAAGGAGGAAGTTGCGCTCAGGTTCGGTGACTCGGGAAACGCTTCGATCTACACGCTCGCCGGCCCGTCGGGACAGGGGCACGAGACGGTATTTCCGGACATCGTCGCCGAAGTGCTCGGCATGAATCCGGAAAAGGTCGTCCTGCGGGCAAGCGATCCACACGGTCCGCCACTCGCCGGCAACGGCACGATCTCCTCACGCTCCATGGTCTCGCACGGCGGCGCCATGGTCTACGCCGCACGCGAAGTGATCCGCAAGGGCATGGACCTCGCCGCGAAAGAACTGGAGGTAGCGCCCCAGGACGTCGAGTTCGAGGCGGGCCGCTACCGCGTCAAGGGCACCGATATTTCGATCACCATCGAAGAGCTGGCCGTGCGCTATGTGGGGACGACGTCGCACCCCCTCGATTCGCTCGGCGAGATTCCGGCGCCGCGCGCGTATCCCGGCGGCGCGCACGTGGCTGAGGTCGAGATCGATCCCGACACGGGGACGATCGACATCCTGCGCTACACCGCAGCCGACGACTGCGGGCGCGTCCTGAACCACACGCTGCTCGAAGGCCAGCTCCACGGCGGCATCATGCAGGGGGTGGGGCAGGTGGTGGGCGAGCACTGCATCTACGACCCTGCGTCGGGGCAATTGCTGACCGGGAGCTTCATGGACTATTGCATGCCGCGCATCGGGTTGCTGCGCGACGTGCGGCTTTACGACCATTCAGTGCCCTCGCCGAGCAATCCGCTCGGCGTGAAGGGGGCGGGTGAAGCGGGGACGACGGGTGCAGTGCCCACGCTCGCGAGCGCAGTCCTCGACGCGCTACGGCCGCTGGGCATCAACCGGCTCGATTTTCCGTATACGCCCGCGCGGATCTGGGAGGCGCTGCGAGTCGCAGGCAAGATGGAGTAGCGAGAAGCAGCGCGCTGACGCGACGCAGTCTCGGACTGATTCCGACTATCGCTGGCCCGACCCACCTGTGGCCGGTGGGGTGCCAGTCCGCGGGCCTTTGTCGGATAGCTGTATCCACGCCTCGAGACGGTAGTTGACCGGGGGCTGATTGCCGCCCGCGGGAGTGAAATCGCTCCACGCCGGGCGGACCATGCTGTCGGCTCGCGCGCGCGCATCGTCCGCTCCAATCGAGCGCTTCTCGACTTGGGGGGCGACGCGCGTGACTTTGCCCTGGCCTACGGGAGTCTTGCTGCCCGGCAGCACGAACGTGACGGGCATGCCGACCGCTACCCGATCGGCCAGCAACTCCTCGATCTCCAGCCGCGCCTCGGTCCGCTCCGGGTTGACGATCTTGAAGAGCGTCGGCGAGGTCACGTTGGAGCCGATGATGTCGCCGGGATTGACGCTGCGGCTCATGATGACGCCCCCGATGGGGGCGACGATTTTCGTGCGGGAGAGCACGACCTTGCCCTGGCTCAGCGCGGCCCCGGCAGCCGCAACCTGTTCGCGGGCCGCGCGCACCTCGGCCGGCCGCCCTCCCGCGACACCTGCTTTGGCGCGCATCCCGGCCTCGTGCGCCCGCGCTTGGGCCGACAACGCGTTGCGTTCGGCTTCGATCACGGCCTGCTCGCTGATGAAGCCTTGCTCAAACAGACGCCGCTGCCGCTGCCAGCGATCCTGGGCGAGATCGGCCTCGTTCCGGGCCGCTTCCGCTGCGGCCGCGAGCGCTTCCCGATCTTCCGGACGCACCCCCTCGGTGGTCAATGCCAAGCGCTCGGATGCAGCCTTCACGTCGGCCGCGCGCTGCTCCACGGCAGCCCTCGGCAGGTCGCTTTCGATCTCGGCGAGCAGCTGGTCGGTCTCCACCCGGTCGCCGGGCTGCACGAGGACTTTCAGGACCTTGCCTTCGGCGAGCGGGCGGACTTCGATGATGCCGTCGACCGGAACGATCTGCGCCTGGGCGACGATACGCGACGCCGGCGCGACCCGCCTCTCCTGCGCGCGCGCGTGATCCTCGTGGCGGGCGGAGCCGAGCCACCACGCAATCGTGGAGCCGAGCGCGATCGTGACGATCGCCGCGATCCACAGCCGTCTACCCATGGTAGCGCCCCAACGTATCCACGGGTTCGTCGACCGGATAATCCGCGACGATGCGCCCGTCGTCGATTTCGAGGATGCGATGCGCAAACTGCCGCAGCCGCAGGTCGTGAGTGACGAGCAGCACGCCGCGGCGTTCACTCACCTGCTCGCGCAGCAACTTCACGATCGCCTGTCCTGTACTCCGGTCAAGGGCACCGGTCGGCTCGTCACCGACGACGAGCGTCGGATCGCCTGCGAGCGCGCGCGCAATCGCGACTCGCTGCCGCTCTCCCCCGGAAAGCTCGCCCGGCCGGTGGTGCAGCCGGGCTTCGAGACCGACCCGCGTGAGGATCTCCGCTGCTCGCGCCTGCGCCTGGCTCCGCGGCGTGTCCTTCATCACCAGGACCTCGCCCACGTTGTCGATCGCGCTCAGCGCCGGGAAGAGGTTGTAGGTCTGGAAGACAAAACCCACGTGCCTGCGACGGACCTCGCTCGCATCCTTCTCGGAGAGCCGGGTGATCGGCGTGCCGCAGAGCTCGACATCCCCGGCCGTCGGCCGAAGCAGCCCCGACAGTATGTAGAGCAGGGTCGTCTTGCCGGAGCCGGACGGCCCCATGAGCAGCACGAGCTCGCCGGCATGCAGGTCGATCGACACGTCGCGCAGCGCCTCCGCCTCGATCGTGCCGGTCCGGAACGTCTTCGAGACGCTACGTGTGCGAACCAGGACCGGGTTCGTCGTCATCGCAGCACCTGGGCGGTCTCGACCTTCAGCACGGTGTGAAGGCTGGCCACGCTCGCGACCATGCACATGGCGAGCGTTGCAGCGCTGCTCAAGCCCACGGTATAGGGGGAAAGCACGACCGTAAGCCCCGCATGGGCAAGCGCCTGCTTGAGGGCGAGCGCGAGGACGAGACCGGCCGCTCCGCCGATCGTGCCCAGCAGCGCCACCTGCCACAGGACGAATCCGGCAAGCTCCACTGGCCGTGCGCCAAGAGCCTTGAGCGTGGCGAGCTCGACCAGGTGCTCCTTGGTCATGGAATAAAGCGTCTGACCGACGATGACACCGCCGACGATGAGGCCGAGCACGGCGGTAAATGCAAGCACCATGCCCGCGCCCGAGCCGCCCACCCAGTAGTCCTCGGTCTTCCTGATCCAGCGCGCCGTTTCCATCAGTTGCACGTCGGGCTGGCGTTTCATCCAGTCGATGAGATCGGGAGCGCAACTGGAGTCCGTGAGGTCGATCGAATAATACATCGCGTGCGTCTCGGCGAGATTGAGCAGCCTGCGCGCGTTCGTCATCGATGTAAAGAAGTAGGGATTCAGCGTGAACGACCGGATGCCGTCCGTGATTGCCGCCACGATGACCTGGCGGCTGCTCACCTCGAACGTCGCGCCGAGGGAATCGACCGGGAGCTCGAGCTTGGTGAGGTCCGTGCGATCGACGCTGATGCGCAATGGGTGATCGAGATCGGCGATCGTCCCGGCCGCGACGGCCCACGGCACCTCATGCCCGGATCGCGGCTCGGCGGCCACGATGAGGGCGGTGGTGCGGGTACCGCTTGGCTTCTGGATCAATGCAAAGCCGTAGATGACGGCGCGGACACCGGCGACGCACGGGTGCGAAAGGAGAAGGCTGCGCGGTCCGGGCGATACGACCTGCGCGTTGTCGAGGACGTCGATCCCGGTGGGTATCAGCCAGAGATCGCCGCCAACGTGTTGAATGAAGGTGGAGGAACTGATCTGGAAGCCGCGGTACAGCCCGATCTGCACGAAGGCCAGCGTCGTGGCGAGCGCCACGCCCAGCAGGGAACCGATGAGCTTGCCGCGATCGAAGAGGAGGGACTGAATGGCAATCCGTCGCATGGCAGCGTGTCCGGAGGGCTGGGCGGCAGGGCACGTCCAGCCCGGGAATCGTCAGCGCCCCGCCTGTGTTCCCCGAGCAACGCGCCTCAGCGGCGTTTTCTGAGAATGTAACCGAGTGCGACGAGCGCGATGGCGAGCAGCAGCAGCGTGGTCGGTTCCGGGACCGCAAGCGCGGCTTCCAGGCGCGGAATGACGGTCTCGCGACCGGGTGCGCTCGATGCGTGCGCCACTGCTGCCATGCAGGCGCTGGCAACCGCGCAGGCGAACGATGCGACAACTGCGCCATGGATAGCGGCCGCGGACCACTTCACGCGATCGTCTGGGTTGGACCGCGGTATCCAGCCCTGCTCGACGCCGACGGTGAAACTCGGGTTGCCTGCACGACAGCGGGTGACAGCGGGGCGCATTGCTGCAAGAGCAGTAAGAATGTCCGACACCTACCAGTCCCGCGCCATCATGTCACGCAGCTCGCGGCGCACGAGCTTCGCGCCATCGCCGAGCGCCCGAAGCTTGCCCGCTGCGATTTCGCGCGACAGCGGCACCATTCCGCAATTCGTGCACGGAAAGAGCTTCACCGGCTCGACGTATTTCATCGCTGCGCGGATGGCGGCGGCGACCTGGTCGGGGTTTTCGATGGTATCGCTCGCGACGTCGATGACGCCGACCAGCACGTCCTTGCCTTTCAGCAGGCCCAGGAATTCGAGAGGGACGTTGGAATTCGCGCACTCGAGCGAGACCTGGTCGATCCTGGACCTGGCGAGCAGGGGGAAGGTGGACTCGTACTGCCGCCACTGCGTGCCCAGGGATTTCTTCCAATCCGTATTGGCCTTGATGCCGTAGCCGTAGCAGATATGCACGGCAGTCTTGGAGCTCAAGCCTGCCGCCGCCTTCTCCAGCGCCGCGATGCCCCAGTCGCGCACCTCGTCCATATAGACGTTGAAAGCCGGCTCGTCGAACTGGATGACGTTGACGCCGGCGGCGCTTAAGTCCCGCGCTTCGGCGTTGAGGATCGTCGCGAATTCCATCGCCAGCTTCTCCCGACTCCGGTAATGGCTGTCGTAGAGCGTGTCCACCATGGTCATCGGACCGGGGAGGGTGAATTTCACCGCCTTATCGGTCTGGGATCGCAGGAACCGCGCGTCGTCGAGGAATACGGGACGCGTGCGCGCGACCGGGCCGACGACCGACGGCACGTCCGCATCGTAGCGGTTGCGGATACGCACCGTCTTGCGGTGCTTGAAGTCGACGCCCTCCAGCGCCTCGATGAACGTCGTCACGAAATGCTGGCGTGTCTGCTCGCCGTCGGTGACGATGTCGATTCCCGCGCGATGTTGCTCGGCGAGCGCCAGCCGCACGGCATCGCGCTTTCCTTCGGCGAGCCGATCGCCATCCAGCAGCCACGGCGCCCACAACTGGTTGGGAGGAGACAGCCACGCGGGCTTGGGCAGGCTCCCGGCGATGGTCGTCAGGAGAGTCCTGACGGACGTCGTCGTCGCGTCGAGTCGGGTCGTCGTCGGCATCGGCATCGGGGACCTTCGCGGGAAGCGGTGGATATTCTAATGCATCGCGACAGACTAGGTTCTGGTATCAGGGCACGACCGGCAACAACACGTACGCCTCCCGGTCACGCCCGAAATGCAGCGTCACCTGGCCGCCGAAAATGTCGTGCGGACGATCCGCAGGGTCGTCGTGAACGAACGGACCGCAGCCGCGCATGGGGTTTTTCATGTTGGACAGCACCGCCGCTTCGCCGTCGTACTCGTAGTCCTTGCCGCGTATCGTCAGCGCGATCCGATGGCCCCTGGGCACGACGATGCAGGTCGGCCAGATTTCGATATCTACGGCGTAGATCTCGCCGGGCTGCAACGGCTGCTTCTCGTCGTGAGTATGAAACGGCCGGTAGGGCAGCGCGAGGCCGGGGTCGAGCTTGCGGTGAGAGGCGCGCAGCCAACCCTGGGCGATGGGCGTGTGCGGATCGAGCGCGCCCTGAAAGACGACTTCCCTGTCATCCGGATCGTATACACGCAGCACCGCGAAGATGTCGGCATCGTTCGTAGTCGACGAGACACAAAGCTTCAACGCCGACGGTCCGGTGATTTCGATTTCGTTGGGTAACGGCGGCGTGGAGAACGTAACGCCGTCGCCCATCGCCTCGTAGGTCACTGCTTGCAGCGATTTGACCGGCTGGTGAGACAGGCGCATGCCCTGCGGATCGAGGTGGAACCGCGTCCACTTCGTGCGCGCAAGCGGCCACTCGTTTTCGTGCCGCTCGACGAATTTCTCGCCCGGATGGCGCACCCGCAGCAGGACGCGAGGCTGCCTCTCCCAGCCGTTCCGCAGGCCCTTGAGAAAGTGATCGAAAAAGCGCTTTTGAAGGCCCACGCCGTAGTCGGTATAGAACGGCGCCCAGTGAGAGCCACCGTGAACCTCCAGCCACTTCTGCTTCGAAGCGGCGCGCGCGTACCCCTCGAAATTGCCGCGCGGATGCAGCCCCTGTCCTCCCCAGTTGGCGCAGGAGAGCAACGGCGCCGTGACCTTCGAGAGATCGGCAGTGCGCTCCTGGTAGTAAGGGCCGATCAACGGGTGCTGGAGGACACCCTCCCACATGTCGGCGCGATTGCGGGCCAGTTCTTCGTCGGTGAGCGTTTCCGGCCCGCAGGCGAGCTCCCCCGTGATTGAGCTCTTCGGTCCGCGCTCGCCGCGGCCATGCTGGACGGTTTTTACCTGCATTTCCTGCCAATTCTTGCGGAACGTACAGGCGATGCCGCCGTGGCGCACCGAGTCGCGATAGTAGTCCACCCATCCTTCCCACACGCATATCGCCGCGAGATGCGGCGGCTGCAGCGCAGCGGCTCGCCACTGGCTGCTCGCATAGTACGAAATGCCGTTCAGCCCGATCTTGCCGCTGCACCACGGCTGCGCCGCCGCCCACTCGATGCAGTTGTAGAAGTCGCGGTTTTCGCGGGCGTTGTTGTGGTCGAGGTAGCCGGGAGAGCGGCCGGCGCCCCGCGAGTCCACCCGCACGCACGCATAACCGTCCGGGACCCACTTCTCGGGATCGGTGACCTCCCAGTTGGCGTACTTGTTGCTGGTGCCGGAAACCGCGTCGGGATTCTCTCTCGCCATGATGTCCCACGCGGTCTTGTAGCCTTGCTGGAAGGCGAGGCCCTTGCCGTACGGCCCGTAGCTCACGAGCGCCGGATACTTCCCCTCGGCGACGGGACGGAACACGTCCGCGCGCAACACGAGGCCGTCATCCATCGCGATGGGCGCGTCCCAGTCTATGCGCATCCCGTCCCTGATCTCGCTCTTTTCCGCACCCATCGCCGCTCCAGTGTCTGTCAGTGCGCGCAGCGAATCATTGCACGGCAGTGAGCGATTGTCATCGCGCACCGTCCGCGGCGAGGCGCTCGATCAGGCCCCGGCCGACGGCAGCAGCTTGGCCGAGCGCCGCGCGGCGACCTTGTGGCGCCACGCCTCGAGGTGAAGGTAAATCACCGGAGTGATATACAGCGTCAACAGTTGCGAGAGCAGCAGGCCTCCGACGACCGCGAGACCCAGCGGCCGGCGCGCATCCCCGCCCGCGCCCAGGCCGAGCGCGATCGGCAGCGTTCCCATCAGCGCCGCCATCGTGGTCATCATGATGGGCCGGAAACGCACCAGGCAGGCCTCGTAGATCGCATCGACCGGCTGCTTTCCACCCGTGCGCTCGGCCTCGATCGCGAAGTCTATCATCATGATCGCGTTTTTCTTGACGATACCGACGAGCATGATGACGCCCACGTAGCCGTACATATTGAGCGGCATCCCGAACAGCATCAACGTGACGAGCGCCCCCATGCCCGCGGTGGGCAGCCCGGAGAGTATGGTGATCGGATGGATGTAGCTTTCGTACAGGATGCCCAGCACGAGGTAGATCACGAAAATCGACATCACCAGCAGCACGCCCATGCCGGCGAGAGATGACTGGAACACCTGTGCGGCGCCCTGGAAGCTGCCGATGAGGGTCGTCGGCGCCTGCATTTCCCTGGTGGCGGCGTTCACCCGCGAAATCGCATCGCCCAGCGCGACGCCGGGCGCAAGGTTGAAGGAAATGGTCGCCGCCGGCAATTGGCCCAGGTGGTTGATGCTCAACGGTCCGACGTTGCGGGTCAGGCGCGCCACGGAGTTCAGCGGTATCAGCGTGCCGTTGCTCGAGCGCACGTACAGCAGCGACAAGGCCGACGGATCGTCCTGGTAGCGGGGATCCAGCTCGAGGATCACCCAATACTGGTTGCCGGGCGTGTAGATCGTCGATACCTGGCGCTGACCGTAGGCGTTGTAGAGGGTGTTCTCGATTTGCTGCGCGGTGACGCCCAGCGCGGAAGCTTTGTTGCGGTCGATGTCGACCATCACCTGAGGATTGGCGATCTGCAGATCGCTGGTGACATCCTGGAAGCCCGTAAGGCTGGAGAGCTTCTTCTCGATGAGGGGCACCCAGTGGAAGAGCTCCTCGGTGTCCGCATCCTGCAGGGTGTACTGGTACTGGGTCTTGGTAAGCTGACCGCCGATACGTATCGTCGGTATGTTCTGCAGGAAGACCTTCAGGCCGGGAATGGCCGCAAGCTTGGGACGGAGTTCCTGGATGATTTCCTCCGGCGTGCCGCGCTCCGAGCGCGGCTTGAGGACGATGAAGATCCTGCCGAGATTCAGGGTGGAGGCGAAGCCGCCCGCGCCGATGAAGGACATCGCCGATTTCACCGCGGGATCGGCGCGCACGATCTGGGCCGCCTGCTGCTGGAGCTTCGACATGGCCTCGAACGAGATGTCCTGCGCGGCTTCGGTGAAGGCGAACAGCTGCCCGGAGTCTTCGCTCGGCAGGAAATCCTTCGGCATCCTCGCGAACAGCACGCCGGTGCCGATGAAGACGAGCGTGAAAACCACCATGGTGAAACGCCGGTGCCTGAGGACCCAGCCGAGACTCACGTCATAGGAATGCCTCCAGCGTTCGAATACGGCCTCGGACAGCGCATAAAACCGGCCGTGGCGGGCCTCCCGCTCGGGGCGCAGCCAGCGGGCGCACAGCATGGGCGTCAGCGTCAGCGACACGAAGCCGGACACGAGCACTGCCGCCATGATGGTTACCGCGAACTCGTGCAGCAGCCGGCCGAGGATGCCGCCCATGAACAGCACCGGTATGAAGACCGCCGCGAGCGAAAGCGTCATCGACAGGATGGTGAAGGCGATCTCCTTCGACCCGTCGAGCGTCGCCTGCATCGCGCTCTTGCCCATTTCCATGTGGCGCGAGATGTTCTCCAGCATCACGATGGCGTCGTCGACGACGAATCCCACGCACAACGTGAGCGCCATCAGCGACAGGTTGTCGATGCTGTAATCGAACAGGTACATGATCGCGAACGTGCCGACGATCGACATCGGCAGCGCGAGGCTGGGAATCATGGTCGCCGACAGATTGCGCAGGAACAGAAAGATCACCAGCACCACCAGGCACAGCGCGAGCAGGAGGCTGAACTGCACGTCGTTCACCGACTCGCGGATCGATTCCGAACGGTCGTATAGCACGTTGATATCGACGCTCGGTGGGATCTGCTCGCGGAACGTCGGCAGGAGCTTCTTCACCTCGTTCACCACTTCGATGGTGTTGGCGCCGGGCTGACGCTGGATCGCCAGCACGATGCCGCGCTTGCCGTTGAACCACGCGGCGACCTTGTCGGTCTGCACGCTGTCGATCACGCGGCCGAGCTCGCCCAGGCGCACCGGCGAGCCGTTGCGGTAGGTGACGATCAGCGGCCGGTAGGCGGCGGCGTCGTTGAGCTGGCCGCTCGCCTGCAGCGTGTAGGCGCGGTGCTCGCCGTAGAGCGTGCCGGTCGGCAGGTTGGAGTTGTGCTGATCGACGGCCTGCTGGACCTCGTCGAGGCCGATCCCGCGCGCGGCGAGCGCTCGCGGGTCGAGCTGGACGTGCACGGCGTACTTTTGCGCGCCGAACACCTGCACCTGCGCGACGCCGGCGACCGTCGATATGCGCTGCGCCATCAGCGTTTCCGCATATTCGTCCACCGTCCACATCGGCAGGGTGTCGGAGGTGAGCGCGAGGTAGTAGATCGCCGCATCCGCCGGATTGACCTTGCGGAACGAAGGCGGCGTGCTCATGGTCGGCGGAAGCTGCCGCAGGGCGCGTGAAATCCCGGATTGAACGTCCTGCGCCGCCGCGTCGATATTGCGATCCAGCGAGAACTGGATCGTGATCTGGGAGGCCCCGACGATGCTCAACGACGTCATCGAGTCGATGCCGGCGATCAGCGCGAATTCCTTCTCCAGCGGCAGCGCGACGGCCGCCGCCATGGTCTCGGGGCTGGCGCCGGGCAGCGTTGCCGAGACCTGGATCGTGGGAAAGTCCACGTTGGGCAACGCCGAGACGGGCAGCTTGCGGTAGGCGAGTATGCCGAATGCGAGTATGCCGATCATGACCAGCCCGGTCATGACGGGGCGGCGGATGAAAAGCTCCGACAGGTTCATGACGGCTTCGGGACAACCTTGATGCCGGGCACCAGGCGCGACTGACCGGTGGTGACGACCCGCTCGCCGGGGGCGAGTCCCTTGGCGATCAGGGTTTGCTCGCCATCGACGCGCTCGACGACGACGTCGCGCATCTCCGCGGTCAGCTCGGGCTTGACGACGAACACGAACGTTCCCTTGGGGCCGGTCTGCACCGCTTGCGAGGGCACGACCACGGCATCATGCTGTTCGCGCAAGGTCAGCGACGCGGTGACGAACTGTCCGGGCCACAGAGCCCGGTCCTTGTTCTCGAAGACCGCGCGCAGCTTGACCGTGCCGGTGGTGGCATCCACTGCGTTGTCGATGAAAGCCAGCTCACCGGTAGCCGCGGTGTTGACCGAATCGGGCAGCCTCGCTTCTACCGGAAGCTTGCGCTCTGCCATGTATTTGCGGATTTCGGCGAGGTATTGCTCGGGCACGGCAAAGCTCAGGTAGACCGGCGTGATCTGGTTGATCACGACCAACGGCCCCGTATCGTTCGCTTTGACCATGTTGCCGAGCTGGATCATGATCTTGCCGGTTCTGCCGGTGATCGGCGAGCGGATCGTCGTGTACTCGACCTGCAAGCGCGCGTTTTCCACCGCCGCTTCGTCGGCGCGCACGGTAGCCTGCGCGGTGTCTACGTTCGTGCGGAATTGCGCATAGGCGTCGGGCGAAACGAAGTTCTTCTGCAGCAGGTCCTTGTAACGTTCCTCCTGCACCCGAGCGCGTTCCAGCTGGGCCTTGTCGCGCTGCAGCGCTGCCTCGGCCTGTTGAAGCAGCGCCTCAAACGGGCGCGGATCGAGCTGAAACAATGGCTGCCCGGTCGCCACCTCCTGACCGTCGGCGAAGAATACTTTGACGATCTGGCCGTCCACCCGCGCCTTCACCGATACGGTGGCATACGATTCGACATTGCCGATGGCCTGAACGCGCAGCGGCACCGTTTTCGTCGCGACCGAGGCGACTATCACGGGGACGGCCGGCCCGCCGCCGGTTTTTTTCTCGGCGGCGCTGGACTGCTTCTCCGAGCAGGCGGACAGCGAAGCGGCGAGCAAACAGACTGCGAGGCCGGCGATTCCGGCAGAATACGGGCGCGCCGGGGCGCGCCGGGAAACCTTCAGCTTCATCCTTCTCCGCGCGGGTACGGAAAGTTCAACAGGCGACGGGCAGGGGCTAACGGACGTCCCCGAAAAAAGCATGCCATCCGGTTGGAAACCTCAGGCACCGGCCGGTTCCCCCTTGCCAGCGGCTTCAGTATATAGAACGCGCCCCGGAGCCGGCAGATTATTACATTCTCGTAAGACACCGTAACGGGCTGCAACAGGGCTAGGTTCTCCAGTCACGGCCGCATGAGCTTGTCTTCGAACCAGTTCCACATCTCCGCCACCACGAGAGTCAGGTAGTCGCGCTGGCAATGCTGCGCGCCGCCTTCTTCCGCGGTGTACACGCGGAACGTCTTGTCCTTCGAGCCGCAGGCGTCGAATTGCTTCTGCGCATCGGCGAGCGGGATCTGCTCATCGTCCGCGCCGTGCACCAGCAGGAACGGGCAGCGCATCTTCTGCATCACGCCGTCGAGTTTGAAAGGCTCGAGCTTTTTCAGCGCCTCCGCCACAGATTTCGCCCCCATGATCCACTCGATGTGATGGCCGGGCACCGAGAGCGAGGTCTTGAAGGAGGCGTCGATGCGCTTCTTCCACGTGTCGTGATAGTCCCACTGCGCTCCCCACGCGACGCACGCGGCGAAGCGCGGCTCCATTGCCGCGCAGCGCGGCGAGTAGTATCCGCCCAGGCTGATCGCGACTATGCCGATCTTCCTCGGGTCCACGTCGGCGCGCCGCTCGAGGTAATTCACGCAGGCGCTGCCCGCGACCTCGTAGTCATGGCGGAGGTAGTGCCCTCCGAAGCGGATGGCCTCCCCCGTGCCGGGACCATCCATTACCAGACACGAAATGCCGCGCTTGATGAGGTCCGGCACGCCGCGCACGAACTGGATTTCCTTGGTCACGTCGAGTCCGTCGAAGAATACGACGCACGGCGTGCGCGCCATACTGGCATGCTGTGCGTGCACGAAGTAACCCGGCAGGCGCGTGCCTTCGTACGGGACATCAACGATTTCGATCTTCACGTCGGTGAGAGCGGCGTGCCGGTGGAAGCAGTTCACGCCTTTGCGGTAGGCGGTCAGGGCCTTCTCGTCCTTGGGCGTGCGAAAGCGCTCGGCCATCTGGTAGTAGTTGCATGCCCTGAGATAAGCATGCGCCGCGGAGTAGCGATGGCCGGATTTGTCCCATTTCTCGGCATAGGCGCGCACGCCGTCGGCAACCTTTGCGCAGGCGTCGAACCACGCTTCGTCGTCCTCCGGCCCCTTGTCCTTGAGCAAGCGCCCTATCTTGTGCAGCTCGCCCATCTCTGCTCCGCCGTATGCAATGCTGCCCAGCATGTTGACGAACGCCGCCGACCAGCGGTAGTTGCCGGGGAAATACATGAAGTACGTCGAATCCCTCTTCTCCGCCATTGCTGTTCCTCCGGTCAAAAGCGTGATGAGCGATGGATGATGGGTGATGCGTGTGAAAGCTGCCGGCCGTCAGTCATCAGCCGTCAGTCGTCACTGTTTGGGTATTCCCGCCGCCTGCGCCACCTTGGCCCACTTCTCCGTCTCGGCTTTCAGGAAGGCGGCGTACTCATCGGGACCTTCGCTGCCGATCTCGTGGCCCTGTCCAACGAAGAGCTCGTGCGCCTCGGGGGTCTTCAACTGCTTCGCCACCACCTCGTGTATGCGCGCGATGATCGCCCGGGGCGTCGCGGCCGGCGCGAGGAGCCCGTTCCAGTTGTAGCTCGAAAACCCCTTGATGCCCTGCTCCGCGATTGTAGGCACGTCCGGCAGCAGCGGGGTGCGGCTGCTCGACGTCACTCCCAGGCAGCGCAGCTTATCCTGCTTTACCAGTGGGGCCGAGCCTGCGAACTGTATCTGCGCCATTTCGATGTGGCCGGCGAGCAGGTCGACGGTGTATTGCGCCGCACCTTTGTAGGGTACGTGGTTCAGCTTGATTCCCGCGCTGGTGGAAAAGAGTTCGATCGCAAGGTGGCCGACGGTGCCCACTCCCGGCGTGGCGTAGTTGATCCGCCCCGGCCGCGACTTGGCGAGGGCGACGAACTCCCTGATGTTCTTCGCGGGCAGGCTGGGATGCGTGCACATGCAGCTTGCGCTTCGCGCGACGAG
>DATFWO010000402.1:0-4625 GCA_035259205.1 Burkholderiales bacterium
TAGTCGATGGCATGCTCGGGACAGGCGTGGATGCAGGCGTTGCATCGGGTGCAGACTTCGAGATCGATGGGGTTCACCTGCTCCCAGACGACCTCGAACGCTCCCAGATAGCCCTTGATCTCGCCGACGCGACCCGACCAGATCGGGTAGCGTCGATCGGCCGGCAATTCCCCCGCTCCGGTGCCAGGCGTATCCGTCAGCAAGACCGACACCCCTAGCTCTGCAGCGAACTGCTCCGCCCACGGCAGCGCGCGCGCGCCCGGCCCTATGATCAGCAGCTGTCCTCCCGATCGGTACGACACCAGCGGCACGGGATCCGGCTCGGGGAGATCGGCAAGAGCGAGGAGCGCCGCGATTTTGGGCGTCGCATGCGCGGCCTCGGCTGACCACCCCGCCGACTCCCGGATATTGGTGAACTGGATGGAAGCGCTGCCCTTCAGAGTGCCGTGCAGCTCGCCGAACAGCGGCGCCTCCTGCGTACAGGCGACGACGAGATCGCTGCCGTTCTTGACCGCAGCCTCGAACGCCGTGACGTGCCTGCGGCAGAGCTCGCTATGAACGTGCACCGGCGCATCCTGCTTGAGCGCCCGCGCGAGCGCCTTGCCGTCGAGCGGCATCGTGCGATTGCAGTTGCAGATGAGCTTGTCTCTGGGCATCAGGTTTGTGCCTCGCGGCCCGCATGAAGCGGAGGCCGTGCGAAGCCTAGCGAAAAGCGAGCGCCGACGCTACGATTTCGTGCGCTCACCAGGATCAGAAGACGGAACGGAGGCCGGATCCGGGGCGGCCGCAGCAAGCGTGCCATCCCGCACGGCGTCGCCAGCAGGCCGTTCCCCGGCGCCCCGGGCATCCTCGACGGCGGCTTGCGCTTTTTCGCGCTCGTCCTTTTCGCGCTGCTCCCTGTCCTCCTGCGCCCATCCGAAGATCTTCTGCGCCTGCCGCAATCCGGCGAGCATCGCGGCGGGAATCGGCTCGGTCTTGCTGTAATCGTCGATATACACGTCGAGCCCGTCCATCACGTTGAAGCGGGGATCGCTGAACAGTTTCTTGAGGGCCGCGCGCCGCACGTCCTCGCCCACCTTGGGATGAAAGAACGCACGGTAATCGGAGTCGATCGTCAACTGGTCGAGGGGCGGCAGCTCCGGCGGCACCTTTGCTTCGGCTGCCGCGGGTTCGCCTCGCGGCTTTTCCACCGCGCGATCGCGCGCTTCCTGCTTCAGGCGCGACCAGCGTGAGAGAAAAGGCGCGTTGGGGTCTTCCGCCGCCGGAGCCGAGGTCGCCGGCTCTTTCTTTTCGCTGTCAGCCACGGAATCCCACCCCTTTGTCCTTGTTGCTCGCGTAACGGCCTTTCTTTTTGGGCTCGGGCTGGTAGTGCCGTTCGACGTAGGCTCCTATCCAGGAGAGCAGATCCACCGGCAGCGCGACTCCGTCCACGGTCTCGCCCCCGTCCATCCAGCGCGCGCCCTCGTTGAAGCTCACCGTGAGCAGCCGCGGGCTCGCAATTTCGCCGTCCTTGCGCCACAGCACGAAGACCTTGGGCAGCGGCGATGTAATGTTGAGGTAATAGCCTTCGGCTTCATCGCGCCGCAGCTTGAGCTCGAAGCCGGGGAACAGAAACTGCGTGCTCCGCTCGTCGCGGAAGATCACCTCGCTCGCGGCTCCCGTCGGCCGGATGTCGCGCACGACCCCCTTCGCTTCCCATTTCTCGCTGCCCCAGCGATCGCCGAGCAAGGTGCGCTCCATGACCACGGCGAGCTGGTACGGGCCGGTCGGGCTGGGGGTGTTTTCGCTGGGGGTGTTTTCGTCGGACATACCGCATTGTGCGCCAGGCCCCATTGCGACGCAACCCGAAATGCACCCAAATAGTTGATTTGACGACAGTGTTTTCCTTGCCGCAGCGCTGGCTCATTTGGGATAATCAGCCGCTTGCGAATCCGCTGCCGCACCTTAATATCGGACTTATGGCGAGCACCCTAATTGAATTGGACGAACCCAAGCCGCGGGACCGCCTCGGACGGAGGCTGCACGACCTGCGCATCTCGGTCACGGACCGGTGCAACTTCCGGTGCGTCTATTGCATGCCGAAGGAAGTCTTCGGCAAGGACTATCAATTCCTGGAGCGCAAGGAACTGCTCACCTTCGAGGAGATCGTCCGCCTCGCGCGCGCGTTCAACGGACTCGGCGTCGAAAAGATCCGGCTGACCGGCGGGGAGCCGCTCATCCGGCGTAATCTGGAGCAGCTGATCGGGATGCTGGCGCGGATTCCGGGGCTCGAGTTGACGCTCACGACCAACGGTTCGCTGCTCAAGCGCAAGGCCCAGGCGCTGAAAGCGGCCGGTCTTCAGCGGGTGACGGTCAGCCTCGATGCCCTGGACGACGCGGCGTTTCGGCAGATGAACGATGTCGATTTCCCCGTTGCGAAGGTGCTGGAGGGCATAGAGGCGGCCGCCGCAGCGGGGTTGTCTCCGGTGAAGATCAATATGGTGGTGAAGCGCGGCGTGAACGAAGACAGCGTGCTGCCGATGGCGCGCTTTTTCCGCGACACGGGCCACATCCTGCGCTTTATCGAGTACATGGACGTCGGCCATACCAACGGCTGGCGCATGGACGACGTCGTGCCGGCGCGCAACATCGTCGAGAAAATATCCGCCGAGCTGCCGCTCGAACCGGTCGGCCCGAACTACCCGGGAGAGGTTGCCGAACGCTGGCGTTATCGTGACGGCAGCGGCGAAATCGGCGTCATCGCATCGGTAACGCAGGCGTTCTGTCGCGACTGCACCCGCGCCCGGCTCTCCACCGAAGGCCAGTTCTATACCTGCCTGTTTGCCACGCGCGGCCACGATTTGCGCAACCTGCTCCGCGCGGGCGCCACCGACGAGGAGCTGCGCACGACAGTGGCGGGAATCTGGACCGGGCGCGGCGACCGCTACTCCGAGATCCGAACCTCTCAGACCGTGAAGCTCGAAAAAATCGAGATGTCCTACATCGGGGGATGAGTTTCGAGTTTGAAGTTTGAGGTTTGAAGTTTGAAGTTGCGATGAACCGTCGTCCCAAGATCACACACGCCATCCGCCCGCTCACCTTCGAGGTAGAGGCGCTGAACGAAAAAGGCGAGGCCCTGCCGACCCCGATCGCAGGCGAGCATCCGCTGACGTTGTACGTGGACAAGCGGGAGATCGTGACCTTGATGACGCTCGGGCAGGCGCCCGAGGCGCTCGCCATCGGCTACCTGCGCAACCAGCGGCTGGTCGGCTCGATCGAGGATATCGTGGAAGTCCAGGTCGACTGGGACGCCGATGCCGTGGCAGTGACGACGCGCAACCGTTCCCCAGGTGAGCGGCAGAAAATGAGAAAAAAAATGGCGAAGCGCACGGTGACGACCGGGTGCGGACAGGGAACGGTGTTCGGGGACCTGATGGAGGAGATCGACGCGGTCAAGCTGCGCGACGACGCGCGGCTTACCGAAGAGATCTTGTACGACCTGCTCGACGCGGTACGGCGGCACGAGACCATCTACAAGAGCGCCGGCGCGGTGCACGGCTGCGCGCTGGCCACCGGCTCCGAAATCATCTACTTCGTGGAAGATGTCGGACGCCACAACGCCGTCGACGCGATCGCCGGGCAGATGTGGCTCGACCGCGTCGACGGTTCCGACAAGACCTTCTACACCACCGGCCGCCTCACCTCGGAAATGGTGATCAAGGCGGCGCAGATGCGCATTCCGTTTCTGGTTTCGCGCTCGGGCCTCACGCAGATGGGATACGAAATCGCGAACCGCACCGGCATCACCATGATCGGGCGCGCGGTGGGCAAGCATTACCTGCTTTTCACGGGCAAGCACCGGTTCGTAAAGCAGGTCATGCCGACCATGCTGGCGTGATGGCCTGTCACCGGGTCACGCGTCACGTGTCACGAGTCAAGTGAGCAAGAACGAGCTCAGACCCGCAACCCGAGACTCGGGACCCGAGACTGCCAAAATCACTGGTGTGATTTTGGCGGGCGGCCAGGGCCGCCGCATGGGCGGCGTGGACAAGGGTCTCAAGCTCCTGCGCGGGAAGCCGATGGTGGCTTGGGTGATCGAACGTTTCGCCCCGCAGGTCGCCGAGATCCTGATCAACGCCAACCAGAATCTCGAAACCTACGCCGCGCTGGGCTATCGCGTAATCCCCGACCGGCTCACCGGTTTTGCGGGTCCGCTCGCCGGATTGCAGTGCGGCTTGAGCGAAGCACGGCACGAGCTGGTCGCGACCGTGCCTTGCGATTCTCCCTTCCTGCCGGGCAATCTGATCGAGCGGCTGCATGGCCGACTCGAGAGCGCGAAAGCGGAGGTCGCGGTGGCTAAAACGGGCGACCAGCCGCATCCTGTATTTTGCCTCTGCCGCAAGGATGTGCTGCCGGGGTTGACCCATTTCCTGGCCGAGGGCGGACGCAAGATCGACGCGTGGTACGCAAGCCTGAAGGTGGTCGAGGTGCCCTTCGACGACAACCCCAGCGCATTCAGCAACATCAACACCGAGGGCGAACTGCGCTCATTCGAGAATGGCGGGATCCGATGATACGAGAGTACCGTGATACGGGCCGCGTGTTGAACGGTGGACTTTGTCGGTCCGTTCGAACACGCGGATTTA